>JAGGUP010000040.1 GCA_021158405.1 Bacteroidales bacterium | reverse complement strand
GATTTGTTAGTATTTTTGAATAACTCTTAAGTTTAGGAGGGATATCTTCACCAAATAATTTATCTTTGTTTCCCTTAATCAAATTTTTAATCCCAAAGAAATACCATGGAAAACCTTAGATTTAGAGCATTAGCTAATACTTTTGACCGAAGTAAAGTCGTTTATAAAATGCCTGATAAAAAACCTTCAGAATATTTCGGAGAAATGACATTCAATTTGTCCGCAATGAGGGAGTATTTAACAGATGAATCTTTCAAGAAAGTAATGAGTGCAATCAATGAAGGTGCTAAAATTGATCGGGAAGCTGCGGCTCAAATTGCTGCTTCCATGAAAGCTTGGTCTATTAGCAAAGGTGCAACTCATTATACACATTGGTTTCACCCGCTCACAGGTTCTACAGCTGAAAAGCACGACTCATTTGTGAATCCTGAAGGAGGAGGAAAAGCAATAGAAAATTTCCATGGAAATGAACTTGTTCAACAAGAATCCGATGCTTCCAGTTTCCCCAATGGAGGTATTCGAAACACTTTTGAAGCTAGAGGTTATACTGCGTGGGATCCAACTTCTCCGGCTTTTATTTTGGGAAATACACTCTGTATTCCTACCATTTTTGTATCCTATACAGGAGAAGCCCTTGATTATAAAACACCTTTATTAAAATCATCTTATGCACTAGATCAAGCGGCAAAAGCAGTTTGTAAAATGTTTAACGGAGAAATTGGTCGAGTTTATGCTGCTCTTGGTTGGGAGCAGGAATATTTTCTGGTTGATCGCGCTTTATTTATAGCACGACCAGATTTAGTGCTTACAGGAAGAACACTTTTTGGACATGCCTCGGCAAAAGATCAGCAATTGTCTGATCATTATTTTGGAACCATTCCTGAAAGGGTGAAAGAGTTTATGAAAGAGTTTGAAACAGAAGCTCATAAATTAGGAATTCCGGTAAAGACGCGACACAACGAAGTGGCTCCCAATCAATTTGAATGTGCTCCTGTTTATGAGGAAGTTAATATTGCAGTCGATCATAACCAATTGCTTATGTATTTGATGGAGACAGCAGCACGGAATCATCATTTCGAAGTGCTCTTTCATGAAAAACCTTTTGCTAAAATAAATGGTTCCGGAAAGCATAATAACTGGTCATTAGCCACAGATAAAGGACACAATTTGTTTGCGCCGGGGAAAACGAAGAAGGAGAACTTACGTTTTCTTGCTTTTTTTGTCAATGTGTTAATGGGAGTAAATGAATATGAAGATTTGATTCGTACCAGTATTTCGTCTGCTGGTAACGATAACCGTTTGGGCGGACATGAAGCTCCACCAGCAATTATATCCGTTTTTATTGGAACTCAATTAACTAGTCTATTGGATAGAATAGAAGCAAGCAAGGATAAATCGGGTTTAAATGAAGAATTGAAAGCCGGTTTAAATATCAATGTTCCTAATATTCCTGAAATACTCATGGATAATACGGATAGAAACAGAACATCGCCCTTTGCATTTACGGGAAATAAATTTGAATTTAGAGCCGTAGGCTCGAGTGCAAATTGCGCGAAGCCAATGATCGCTTTGAATACTATTTTAGCTAAACAATTGGGCTCGTTTAAAAAAGATATTGATGCTTTAATAGAAAAGGGGATTGATTTTGAAGATGCTGTTTACGAGATCATTAAAGAGTATATCATTAAATCGAAACGCATCAGGTTTGAAGGGAATAACTACAGCGAAGAATGGCAGATAGAAGCTAAAAAAAGAGGATTGTCAAATATTAAAACAACGCCTGAAACCTTGAGAACTTTGGTCAAGAAAAATATTATAGAATTATATGAAGAGACCAATGTATTAACAGCTCGTGAGCTTGAGGCAAGGCGTTTGATTCGTTTAGAGAAATTCATTAAAAAAGTGCAGATCGAATCTCGGGTTATGGGCGATATGGCAAACAATCATATTATTCCAATTGCTATTCGATATCAAAATACACTTATTGAGAACGTTAAAGGATTAAAAGATATTCTTGATCTGCAGACTTATGGAAAAGTATCTAAAAATGAATTGGAGATTATTACTGACATCTCACATCATATCTCGGAAATAAAACGAGGAGTTGATAAAATGATAGGACAAAGAAAGGCTGCTAATCTTCTTGAAAATGAAGAAGACAAAGCCATTGCTTATGATACTAAAGTGAGAGTTAGTGCTGAACAAATTAGAACGCATATTGATAAACTTGAATTTTTAATTGATGATGAACTTTGGCCAATGCCTAAATATAGAGAGCTTCTGTTTATCCGCTAGCATTTCGTAGGAAATATTTTTATCTTTGTTTTACAAACACATTAAATTTAACTTTATGAAGCAGAAATATGTATGCCCAAAATGTGGAAATACCAATTACGAAACCGATGAAATTCGTACAACCGGCGGACGATTTTCAAAAATATTTGATGTGCAAAACAAGAAGTTTTTTGCTGTATCTTGTACTGAATGTCATTATACCGAATTGTATAAAGGTACAACGAGTACTTTAGGTAATGTCTTTGATTTTTTCACAAATTAAACCCCGACTCTATGAGAAGATTTAGCCTTTTTGCTTTAGTATTGGTCTTTAGCATAAGTTCATCAATTGCTCAAATTAGTTCTGTTAAAGTGAGCTCTTCAACAGAAAATTTAGGACAAAATGGTGTTTTTTATTCTTTGCCAAGAGCTGTTTTGCAGGTTGATGTGGTGATTACAAAAATAGATGCTGTTCCAGGACCTTATGCTTCTTATGCGCCTCAGGTTTTAGGATTAACTGATTATGTGAATCGTGAAGAAACAAATTATTCAATTAAAGGCATTTATATCCAATCACATACGGAAGCAGATCCTAATGCTGTGTATTTCTTGAATTTTGGTGAAAGAGCCGGAAAATCTGATCGGGCTTTTATTTTGCAACTTCAACAAAATGGAGTTCTAAAAGGGATGAACGAAACGACTTCTCTGAATGAGGCATATATGAAAGCAAAGCTTGAATTTAGAGAAGATTATTTTGCACGCGATTTTAATTATTTAGCAGATTTAAATCAGGTGATCCGAGTCGATACTATTATCCGCCGCATTGCCGTTGACACCACCACCATTGAAGATGTTGTATACAATAGAACTTTAGTTGAAAAAAGCATGCTGGAGCGCGCACAAGATGCCGCTAAAAACTATATGGATATCCATAAAAATCGATTGGAATTACTTTCTGGTTTTCAAGAAGTAAACTATCCTGCTCAAACCATTGAATTGATGGATTCGGAGTTGAGAAAAATGGAGGAGGATTATCTTGCTTTGTTCAAAGGTAAGCGGTTTATCAGCGAAGAGAAGTTCTCGTTTTATATCCTTCCGGAAGGAGAAAAATCTCGTCAGACCTATCCTTTATTCAAATTTTCAAAAGAAAAAGGTTTTGGTGATTTGGCTACTACTGTGGGAAGCCGAGTAAATTTGATAATTCAAACGAATGGGCTTGCGGATGTTTTAAAAAACCAAGAATCTGGAGAGCAATCACTAGGCGTTTTTTATCGTGTGCCGGAAACTGCTCAAGTATGGGCTGAATACAACGAAACTGAATATGCCAGGAATACATTTTTGATTCCTCAACTTGGCGTTTTACAATGGGTATATACCTCAAAAACAATATTATCTATCGATCCTAAAACGGGAATGTTAAAAGCAATTGAGATTAAGTAAAAGGAAATTTATAATTTACAAAAATATAAAAAAAGCTGTTAGCAATTAAACCACAGCTTTTTTGTCATTTATTTTATTCGTGAAACTCAAATTTTAAAAGCGAAGTGCATCAAAATTTGTAAGTTGAACGAATCGCGATAACTTGTCCGATTTTTCGGGAGCACAGCGTATCGGAATAGATGAGCTAATACTCCGTCCCTGAGGCGAAATATAATAAATTATAATTTGATACTCCGGCCGCTTGCGGAAGGGCAGTTCATTTTACTCTTCACCAACATCACGTAGTCTGCGTGGTCCTGCTTGTTGAACTTCGTAAGGCGTATATTCTGCAAAAAGTTTGAAGTTTTCAATATATCTTGAGGCTAAAGCGTCATATTTTTTCCAATATTCTTTTTTATCGCCCCAGGCATTTGAAGGTTCAAAAACGTCATCGGGTACTTCAGGACAATGCAAGGGAATGTTGAAACCGAAAAGTTTATCTTTTCTAAATTCGACTTCATTAAGTTTTCCTTCCAAAGCAGCGTTTAGCATGTTTCGTGTATGCCGGATAGAAATCCGTTTTCCAACGCCAAATTTTCCACCTACCCAGCCTGTATTAACCAGCCATATTTTTGCTCCTGATCTTTCTGCTTTTTGTCGAAGCAAATTGGCATAAAAATAAGGATGATGCACCATAAAAGGGGCACCAAAACAGGCTGAGAATGTGATTTCGGGTTCTATCCCCAAACCTAATTCAGTACCGGCAATTTTTGAAGTGTAACCACTAATAAAATGGTAGATGGCTTGATTCATGTCTAAACGAGCTATGGGAGGTAAAACGCCCTGAGCATCAGCAGTTAAAAACACAATGTTTTTAGGTTGAGAATAAACCATTTTTTCCGGAACGGAATTTGGAATTGATTCCAAAGGATAAGAAAGTCTGGTATTTTCAGTGATTATTTCATCATCGAGGTCTATTTCTCGCGAAGCAGGGTCGTAGGTTACATTTTCGAGTATGGTTCCGAATTTATAGGTGCAGGCATGAATTTCAGGTTCAGCCTTCGCATTTAAACGAATTGCTTTTGCATAACATCCGGCTTCGAAGTTAAATACAGCATCATCGCTCCATCCATGCTCATCATCGCCAATAAGATTGCGGTTTGGATCGGCAGAGAGTGTTGTTTTTCCTGTTCCACTCAATCCGAAAAATAAAGCCACATCTTTTTCTTTGCCAACATTTGCGGAACAATGCATAGCCATTACATCTTGCAAGGGCATTAAGTAATTCATGATGGTGAAAATGGTTTTCTTTATTTCACCGGCATATTCACTATTTGCAATAATAGCAAGTCTTTGCTCAAAATTTATAACAATAGCCGTTTCACTTAATGTTCCATCAATTCTGGGGTCAACCTTAAATTTAGGTGCCACCATAATAGTGAAATCGGGGATGAATTGCTTAAGCTTAGATAAATCATTTTCGGAGAGGAGCATATTTCGAGCAAAATGAGAGCACCAGGCTCTATCGGAAATAACTCTGACAGGCAAACGGTATTCGGGATGTGCGCCCGCATATAAATCTTGGGCAAATAGCTCTTCGCCTTGCCAATAAGCTTGTAATCTGGCGAAAAGGCCATTGAATTTTTCAGAGGTCATCGGGCGATTATAAGAGCCCCAATCGATTTTGTTTTCTGTGCTTTCTTCTTTTACAAAGTATTTATCATCAGCTGCTCTAGCAGTCCATTTTCCTGTATAGATATGGAAAGCACCACCTTTCACAAGATGACCTTCTCCACGAAAAATCGCTTCTTCAACTAAGGCTTCGGTGGGTAGATTCCAAAAAACTTTATCAAGATGAACGAGACCGTGATTACTTAAACCGAAATCCGGTTTAAATTCTCCGGCATGTTTAACAGCCGGGGTATTAAATTCCAAATATTTCATTTCTTATGGTTTTGCTTATTAATAATTACTATCTCCAGTCTCTGACTAGTTTTCTTTCGCCAATATATAACTCGTTTGGAGAATCGGGGTCAATAGCCCATTTCATACGCTCAATACCTTCATTGATGTCTTTAATCGAACCGCAGAAAGATATTCTAAGAAAACCGTCCATGCCAAATTCTTTTCCCGGCATGGTGAGTACTCTTACTTTATCGAGAAGAAATTTGGAGAGCTTAGTAGAGTCTTTTTCATAAGCACTAAAGTCTGCAAAAGTATAAAAAGTCCCATCAGGAGGAAGTAAATGTATGCCACTGAAGGCATTCAATTGTTCTACTAATATTTTTCTATTATTTTCAAGCGTAGTTTTTAAGGCATTAGTACTGGACTGAACTCCATTTATTGCTCCAATTGCAGCTTTTTGTAATAAAATGGATGGTCCCGAAGTTTGGTGTCCTTGGATATTCGACATTACTTCAATTAGTTTTTTGTTTGCTATTCCCCAACCAATTCTAAAACCTGTCATGGCATAGCCTTTTGAAACGCCATTAATAATTATCAGTTTTGAATTATCAGAAAAGTCTTTCACAAAATCAAAAGCATTAGCGACTTTAATTCCATTGTAAACAAGCTTATGGTAAATGTCATCCATAATGAGGTAGATGCCTTTTTTTTCGCAGAATTGAACAATTTCAGCAATAAAGGACTCGGGATAAACTGCACCGGAAGGATTGTTAGGACTATTTATGATAATGGCTTTTGTATAAGAAGTAACATTTTGCTCAATATCATTCATTGAGGGTGTAAAAGTTCCATCTTCAGGAACTACAGGAACTGGGATAGCACCGCATAGTTTTACCATTTCAGGATAGGAAACCCAATAAGGTGCAGGAAATATTACTTCATCTTGAGGATTAAGTATTGCTTGAAGTGCAACCATTAAGGCTTGTTTGGCTCCACTGGAAACGATTACATTTTTAGGTTCTACAAGGCGATTATAATTTTCTAAGGTGTAGCGAATAACCGCCTTTTTCATATCGATGCTGCCATCTGCCGGAGCATATCTAACTTCTCCACTATTAATATGGGAGCTTAATGCTGTTATTGCATCTAATGGAGCTTTACTTTTTGGCTCACCACCGCCAAGATGAATTACGGGTTCTCCCTTTGCTTTTAGTATGGCAAAAGTCTCGTTGAGTTTTAGAGTTGCCGACTCATTTATCGATCTTCCTATAATACTAATACTCATAATATCTTATTTTTTATTTGTTTAAATAGTGATTTGTATTCAATTTTATTTTGATTAATTAAGACTATAAAAGTAAAACTTTTAACTGAATCCATACAGCAGCTATTTAATTTATTTTATTTATAAATAGCACTTTAGGTGATTTACCTAATAGATTTATTACTCAATCAAATATATGAATTAACACAATAGATTTAGATTCCGGTTTCATAAGGCAATCGTCCAATTATGGAACGACCCAAAGTGATCTCATCTGCAAATTCAATTTCATCACCAATTGCAACCCCTCTGGCTATTGTGCTTATTTTTAAGTTGATATCTTTCAATTGTTTATAAATGTAAAAACTGGTTGTATCTCCCTCAACGGTAGCTGAAAGCGCTAAAATTATTTCTTCAACATTCTCACTATTTATTCGTGCTATCAATTTATCAATAGTCAAATCTAATGGACTTACGCCATCCATAGGGGAAATTAATCCACCTAAAACATGATATAATCCTTTAAATTGAGCCGTATTTTCAATAGCCATCACATCTCGAATATCTTCTACAATACAAATTAGTTTCTCATCTCGCCGTGGATTGTTGCAGATCTCACAGATTTCCTTATCGGATATATTGTGGCAGCGTTTACAAAACTGAATGTTATTCCTCATATTTATAATACTGCTTCCCAGACGCTCACTAAAAGAGACTTCCTGTTTTAACAAATGTAATGCAAGGCGCATAGCTGTTCGCTTACCAATTCCGGGAAGTTTGGAAAGTTCATTTACAACATCCTCAACCAATTTGGAAGAATAATGATTTACCATAGATTCTTTTGTATTTTTGAGCAAAAATAGCTAAAAATATGCGGATCAAGAACCTCGAAAATATTTTGATAATATTCGTTTTAAACCTTTTGATAATTTTTTCTGTATCGGCACAGAATCGTACGGATGCCAATGGAAAGAAACAAGGGAAATGGGTGAAGTATAAAAACAGCAGTAAGTTTTATGAAGGTCAGTTTGTTGACGATATCCCGGTTGGAAAATTCAACTATTATTATCCGAGTGGACATTTGAAAATTTGCATTGAATATTTTGAAAATGGCCGTTTAAACCGGACTAAAATATTTTTTGATGCAGATAAAGAAAAGTTGCAAGCTCAGGGAAATTATCTGGATAAGAAAAAGGATAGTGTTTGGAATTATTATAACGAAAAAGAGCATTTAATTGCCATCGAAAATTATAGAAATGGTTTGAAGCATGGAGAATTTAAAGTGTTCAATCAGCAAGGACAGTTGAATCTGGTGAGTGAATATGAGCGTGATACGCTGCTTGGTCAGTCGAAAGAATATTACGAAAATGGCGCTTTATTTCGTATTATTTCATACGAAAAAGGGATGAGATCAGGGCTTTTTGAGCTATTTTATGCGGAAGGGAATCTACTTTTGAAAGGCAATTACAAAAAGGATGTTCGTGATAGTATTTGGACTACTTATTCGGAAAGTGGGAATATTGATTTCCTCGATTATTATTTTGAAGGAGTTCTGAAAAAACGAATCGACAAAAATGGTAATAAGCTGGAAATTAGAAAAGAAGAAGTTACGAATCCTTTGAATATAGATCCCAGCGTTTTTGACCCAACAGCTTTAAAAAGGTGAAATATTCATCCTCAAACCTTTTCTAGTTTGAAGGTGAATTTATACTAATTATTTTTTTAATTTTTCTTTCACTTTCTCAATGCCTTTCTTGGTATCATCAATAATATTATTGGAAGCTTTCTTTACTTTTTTACTGCCTTTTTTTAACTTCTTTTTTGCTGTTTTGAATTCCTTACTTTTAGAAATATTCTTTTGAATTTTCTTGACTTTCTTTTTTGTATTCTTAATGGCTTTTTCTGTTTTCTTCTCTAATTTTTGATTTGATGCAATAGATTGAAAGCTAAAGCTTAATAATAGTGATATTAAGATTAGTACGAATTTGTTTTTCATAATATTATAGATCTATTTTATTTATAAATTTTACTTCATCCACTCAAAAAGTTGATAATGTTCTCCATTCATTCCGGTATTTGTATACGTTTGTTGGGCTCGAATATTGGTTTTGTCAACATACAAACGAATGCCTCTTGCATTGTCATCTTTCACAACTAAATCCTGAATATGGGCATACATTTTACGATAAATTCCTAATCGTCGGAAATTTTCTTTTACATAAACGGATTGTATCCAATAAACCATTCCATTTCGCCAATCGCTCCATTCGAAGGTGGTCATAAGCGAAGCGGCAATTTCTCCATCAATCTCAGTAACAAAATATTGGCCTTTGGCTAAATCGTGGAAAACTGCCAAAACGCCTTTTTCAAGGTTTAGTTTATCAAGCTGTAAATTTTCTGTTTCCAAAGCCATTGCCAATTGAAATTCAACAATGGAAGTTAAGTCTTCTTCTTTGGCTTTTCTGATTTGCATATTCATTTTGAATGATTATTTGAGTGCTTTATAAAGTATTTCAATAGGATGGAGGGCTTCAACATTTGTGCCATCTTTTATTTGGCAGCGACAAGAAGTGCCCGGAGCTGCAATAAGTGTTTCTTTATTTGATTGTCGAACAGCAGGAAATAAGACCATCTCTCCAATTTTCATCGATAAATCGTAATGTTCCTTTTCGTATCCAAAAGAACCTGCCATTCCACAACAACCTGATGGGATTTCTGTTGCGATATAATTTTCTGGAAAATTTAATATTTTTAAAGTGCTTTTTGTGGAAGCAACTGCTTTTTGCTGACAATGACCATGTAGTTTAATCTCTTGAATATCTGAAGTAAATTGTCCTTTTCTGATATTCCCTTTGTCTATTTCCAGAGCCAAAAATTCGTCAATCATTAGTGCATTAGTGGCTAAAAATTTCGCTTTGGAAACCAGATATTCATCCACCAAATCAGGATATTCGTCTCTAAAACTAAGAATTGTAGAAGGCTCAATTCCAATTAAAGGATGTTCAGCAGAAATTAGATCTGCCAATAGTTCAATATTCTCATTAGCGATTTTTTTAGCTTTTCTTAGAAGTCCTTTTGATAAATAAGTCCTTCCGCTTTCGCAATGTTTTGGAATACTGACTTCATAGCCCAATTTATTCAAGAGTAGAATGGCCTTTATTCCAATATCGGTATCATTAAAACGAGTAAATTCATCATTAAACAAATACACTTTTCCATTAGGATAGACTGATCCATTTATTGGTATTTGTTTGGCAAACCAGCGATCCAAAGTGGTTTTATACAAAAGTGACATTTCTCTTTTAGTCGAAAATCCAATGAGTTTTAGTAGGGATCTTGAAAGAAATTTATTTTTGTAAAAGGCATTTACTAAACCCGAAAAAGGCATAGCCAGCGCATTGAGTTTGCTAATATTGGCAATAAGCCAAGAACGCAAGGGGACTCCATGTTCATCGTAATAGTGTTGTAAAAACTCTGCTTTTAGCTTAGTAACATCCACATTAGATGGACATTCTGTTTTACACGCTTTACACGAAAGGCATAAATCCATTACATTATAAAGTTCTTTTTGATCAAAAGGATTGTCTTTCTTTGATTGCGTTAATACTTCACGAAGCATATTGGCTCTTGCTCGCGTCGAATTTCTTTCGTCCTTAGTAGCTTGATAACTTGGACACATGGTACCTCCCATCAAATGTGATTTTCGACAATCGCCCGAACCTGTGCATTGTTCTGCAGCTCGCAAAATTCCGGGACCTTGATCGAATCTAAAAACTGTTTTAATTTCTTCAGCTTTCTCAACAGCCTGATAACGCAAATGTGTATTCATTTTGGGAGTTTTGGTAATCTTTCCCGGATTAAAAATATGATTGGGATCCCAAGCGTTTTTAAGATTTTTCAAAAGGGAATAATTTGCTTCGCCTATCATTAAGGGAATAAATTCACCACGTAAACGTCCATCGCCATGTTCACCGCTCAAGGAGCCACGATATTTTTTTACGAGTTTAGCAGTTTCAAGAGCAATGGTATGAAAAAGCTCAACATCTTCGGACTTTTTCAGGTTTAAAATGGGGCGCAAATGCAATTCTCCGGTAGCCACATGAGCATAATACACGCAAGATTTTCCGTGCTTGGCCAGTATTTGATCAAATTCTGCAATATATTCTGGAAGAACTTCGGGATTTACTGCCGTATCTTCAATTACCGGAACGGGTAATTCATCGCCGGGCATATTCGAAAGAACGCCAAGTCCTGCTTTACGCAAAGCCCACACTTTTTTTATGTCTTTTCCTGTCACCAAGGGAAAATGAAAACCATATTCGGCGGCTTTCATATCAAATTCCATTGCTTTTGCTTTCTTTTCAATAGTCGAAAATTCTTCTTCTGTAAATTCAACTATCAATAAAGCTCCCGGATCTCCTTTGACGAAAAATCGATTTTCTGCTTGCTGCTTATTTTTTTTGGTTAAATCCATGATGGTTTTATCCATCAATTCTATTGAAACGGGCTTGTGTTTTAAAGCAATTAAATTTGCTTTAAGCGCTTCTTCAATGCTATGGAGATGAACACAAACCAAAGCATTGTTTTTTGGAGGAAGTGGCTCCAGATTGAGTTTAATTTCAATAGTAAATGCTAGCGTACCCTCCGATCCGGCTAGAAGTTTTGAAAAATTAAATTTTTCTTTTCCTGAGGTAAAGATTTCAGAATCAAGCAAAATGTCCAGTGCATAACCCGTATTTCTTCGTTCTATTTTTGGATCAGGAAATTCTTTTCGAATATTGTTTTGATTTTCTTTTGAAGAAAGGGTTTTATAGATATTCTGATAAAGCTTATTTTCGAGCGTTTCTCCTTTTCTTTTTTCTTCGAATTCTTCTCGGTTTAATGCTTTAAATTCGGCGGTACTTCCATCGCTTAACAGGCATTTTACTTCTAAAGTATGTTCGCGCGTGCTGCCATAAATTAAAGAGTGAGCACCGCAGGAATTATTCCCCAGCATACCGCCCATCATACAACGATTGGAAGTGGAGGTTTCCGGGGCGAAAAATAATTTGTAGGCGGCAAGTACTTGATTTAGTTCATCTAAAACAACGCCGGGTTGAACGCGAACCCAATGTTCTTCCGAATTTATCTCAAGTATTTTTGTGAAATATTTCGATATATCGACTATAATTCCATTTCCAACCACTTGTCCTGCAAGGGAAGTTCCGGCAGCTCGTGGAATTAATGAAACATTATTTTTATGAGCAAAATCAATAAGTAATCGTAAATCATCTACGGTTTTTGGAAGCGTTACTGCTAATGGTTTTTCACGATAGGCAGAAGCGTCTGTAGCATAAGCTATACGTTGCAATTCATCCAAATAGATATCGCCACTAAATTTTGATTTCAGTATCTCGATAGATTTTAATATTTGAGCGTTATCAGTATTCAAAAGCTAAAAAATTTAGCCGTAAAGATAGTCCTTTTGTAAAAAAGATAAATCATTATTAAGGAAGTATTTATTGTTGTATTTGCGCCCGCTTTATCAGAGTAAATCTTTATAAATCCCTTATCGGGGAATAAGTTTTTGTGTTAGCTTGTTTTTTATTGAAATATATGTCTTACTGGCAATAAGCACTTTAATTTACAGTTAGAAATTAAGCGTTTCTAGAGTTTTGAAAATTAGTAAAACAAGATCATTTCATTAGCCCGTAGAGTCTGTTCCGAGTATTCAGAAGCTTTAAAATCAATAAAAAGAGAAGGACAAAAGAAGTTTTTTTTGTTCGTAGGACATTAACCTAAAAGCAGGTTGTCTAAGGATATTTTATCATCGATTTTCAACATCATTAGCTATGTTTGAAATTTCTTACATTTGCCAAACAAACGCCAACCAAAATGTCATTATTAATTTTAAGTCCAACAAGAGAAACTGATTCTTGGGTTCAAGCCATCAAGTTGGTAGATTCCAGTATTGATGTTTTTGTTTATCCTGAATCAATTGATAATAAGTCGGTTGAATTTGTTCTGGCTTGGAATCATCCTTATGGAAGCTTGAAGAATTATCCCAACTTAAAATGCATTTCTTCGATGGGAGCCGGAGTAGATTATTTATTTAAAGATCCGGAATTGCCCGAAAATGTTTTATTAACACGAATCGTTGATCCTGAATTATCGAAAACCATGTTTGAGTTTATTTTGGCTTTAGTGATGAATCATTTACGATCTTTAACTCAATTAAAGAAAATTCAATCGACTCAAGAATGGAAACCGCAACCTTATAAAAGAATAGAAGATGTTCGAATAGGAATTATGGGTTTGGGCGAAATTGGCAGTTATGTGGCCGAACGATTAATAGAGCTTGGATTTGCTGTTAACGGATGGGCTCAGAGTCCAAAATTAAATAGTAGAGCAAAAGTCTATATTGGCACAGAAGGGTTGGGAGCCTTTATGCAAAATACAGATATCTTAGTTTGTTTATTGCCAAGTACTCCGGAAACATCGGGTTTATTAAACAAAAAAATGCTTCAATATTTACCAAAAGGAGCCTCATTAATCAATGTTGCCAGAGGTGATATTTTAGTTGATAATGATTTGATCGATTTATTGGATTCAGCGCAGCTCAGTATGGCTTCTTTGGATGTATTTACACAAGAACCACTTCCAAGTTCTCATCTGTTCTGGAAACACAAAAAGATAGATATAACACCGCATGTAGCGAGTTTAACAAACCCAAAAACAGTAGCTCCACAAATTATTGAGAATTATTGGCGAATGAAAAAAGGAGAACAACTTTTGCATAAAGTTTCTCCT
>JAGGUP010000016.1 GCA_021158405.1 Bacteroidales bacterium | reverse complement strand
TGACCAATCAATGCCATTAAATTCCAATAGCCCATCATTATTAGCAAAATACATAATACCACTGCTGTCCTGATCTATCATCCAATTTTGTTGACCGGCCTGAGTTATCTTGCGTGGATAATTCTTAATAAATGGAGTCCCTATTTCCTTCACCTGTGCATTTAAAAACAAAGGCAGAAACAAAAACAGTAAGGTATATAATTTTATTTTTCTCAAAAAAATGATCATTTGCTGTAAAAATAGTCTATTTCTAATTGCTAATATATGTTTATTTTGAGTCAATTCTAAATTACCATTTTTATTGAATTAACTTTTTGATTACCACTATTGACTCACATTAAAATACATACCTAAAAGCCGAATTTATTGTCAATTATATTTAAAAAAATACCCACTCAAAAATCAATGATTTTTGAGTGGGTAGAAATTCATTCTAATTTTAGAATTTATTTATTTCTTCTCACTAAAGAAGAAATAATTTTTAAATAGCATCTACTATCGCATTCAAGGTAACACTTGGACGCATAGCTTTTGCAACTAACTCTTTGTTAGGCTTATAATAACCTCCCATTTCAGTTGCTTTGCCTTCGGCAGAAGCAATTTCAGCAAGAATTTTCTCCTCGTTTATTTTAAGATCAGCAGCTACTTGAGCAAATTTAGTTTTAAGCTCTGCATCTTCTGTCTGAGCTGCAAGAGCTTCTGCCCAATACATACCTAAGTAGAAATGAGTTCCACGATTATCTAACTCACCCGCTTTGCGTGATGGTGCTTTTCTGTTAATTAGATACTGAGAAACACCCTCATCAAGAGTTTTGCCTAACAATCTAGCTCTTTTATTATCTGTTGTATTAGCCATATGTTCTAAGGATACTGTCAAGGCTAAAAATTCGCCTAAAGAATCCCATCTTAAATGACCTTCTTTAACAAATTGTTCTACGTGTTTCGGTGCAGATCCACCGGCACCAGTCTCGAACAATCCACCACCATTCAATAAGGGAACAATAGATAACATTTTTGAAGAACTACCCAATTCCAAAATGGGAAATAAATCGGTTAAATAATCCCGAAGTGCATTTCCTGTAACAGAAATTGTATCTAAACCGGCTTTTACACGTGGAAGTGTATACCTCATCGCATCATCAGGTGTCATGATTTGAATATCCAAACCAGTTGTATCGTGATCTTTTAAATAGGTATTTACTTTTTTAATCATAGCAGCATCATGTGCTCTAGCTTTATCCAACCAGAATATGGCAGGAGAACCCGTTGCTCTGGCTCTGCTTACAGCTAATTTCACCCAATCACGAATAGGCAAATCTTTGGCTTGACAACCTCTATAGATATCGCCTTTCTCAACATCGTGAGAAATCAGAATATTCCCTTTCTCGTCGACAATTCGAATTGTTCCATCGCCTTGCGCCTTAAAGGTTTTATCGTGTGAACCATATTCCTCAGCTTTTTGAGCCATCAATCCAACATTGGAAACATTTCCCATTGTTGAAGGATCAAAAGCTCCATTTTTCTTACAAAAGACAATGGCTTCCTGATACCAGGTTGAATAACAACGATCTGGAATTACTGCTTTCGTATCCTGAAGTTCCCCCTTTGCATTCCACATTCCACCGGAATCTCGAACAACATTAGGCATTGAAGCATCTATAATGATATAGTTACTTGCATGAAGATTAGTAATTCCCTTATCAGAATCAACCATAGCTAAAGCAGGACGTTTTTTATACTCTTCCTGAATATCGGCTTCAATTTCTGCTTTCTTCTCAGCAGGTAATTTTTCGATTTTCAAATATAAATCACCTAAACCAAGATCAGGATTTATATCCAAAGCTTTAAAAGTCTCAGCATGCTTCTCAAATACATCTTTGAAGAAAACGGAAACAAAATGACCGAACATAATAGGATCTGAAACCTTCATCATGGTTGCTTTCAGGTGAACAGAGAATAAAGTATCCTTTTTCTTAGCGTCATCAATTTCTTGGGCAATAAATTCACGTAAAGCCTTAACACTCATAAATGTAGTATCCAATATCTCATCTTTTTGCAAGGCTAGTTTCTCTTTCAGGACACTAATTTTTCCTGCTTTATCAACAAACTCAAAGCGAACATTTCCCGCTTCGGACATAACGATAGTTTTCTCATTTTCAAAGAAATCGCCATGACTCATTGTGGCTACGTGAGTTTTGGAATAGGAACTCCAAGAACCTAATTTCTTAGGATTTCTTTGTGCATTAGCTTTTACAGATGGTGCTACTCTCCTATCCGAATTTCCTTGACGTAAAACAGGATTTACAGCTGAACCAAGACATTTCGCATATCTCATATTCAATGCTTTCTCTTGCTCGTTTGTTGGATACTCGGGATAATCAGGAAGTTTATATCCTTTATCTTGCAATTCTTTAATTGCTGCTATAAGCTGAGGTATAGAAGCACTAACATTAGGGAGTTTAATTACATTGGCTTCACTTTTTTCGACCAATGCACCCAAATAAGCTAACTCATCGGTCTCTTTCTGATCGTCGTTTAAAAATTCCGGAAAAATGGAGAGTATTCGCGAAGAAAGCGAAATATCGCTTGTTTCCACCACGATGCCAGCCGCGTTGGTAAAAGCATTTACGATAGGTAATAAAGAGTAAGTTGCTAATGCCGGAGCTTCGTCAGTCTCTGTCCAAATTATTTTTGATTTTTCTTGTACCATAAAATTGTTAATTTAAACCACTCTGTTTTATTATTTAAAAAATAGATTGAATGTGTTTTACAAAATGATTTTAGGTTATAAATTGCTTCTGATATTGTATTTATGATCGTCATAAACCCTATCCTGAGCATTAAAATTTGATTGCAAATTTAAGAGAATTCAACTTATAAAAAGCGTATAATCTATCTAAATTAGGTCGATATAAAAAATAGTATGGCCGCATAGACCCTTTCGAAAAGAAATTAGTTTTAGGCATGTACAAACAAAGACAAACTCAAAGTCATAAATATAATTTTTTCATTTTTGAAATTTATTTTTCTACATTTAACTTATACCAAAAACATATCAAAATGAACGATATAAAATTATTTCAAAATGCATTTGGTATTACTGAATTATTCGGAACACAAATATATTTATTTTGAACATTAGTTCCTTTTAAAAGAATGTAAATTCTCAAAAATGTAAAATCAAAATCGTATTATCAGTATTGTATAAATTCCAAAACCATAATGAAATAGTGATATATATCATATTTAAATGGTTTTCATATCTATTGCTTATATGTGTCATTTACAGCAGTAAGATAGTGTGTCTAAAATTCGTAAGCCTATATTTGGATGGAAATTAAATCATTCAAAAAAATAGATTTCTTTATGAAAAAAAGCGTTTCAACACTCTTGTTTTTCTTTGTGTTTCAATGGATTGCATTTAGTCAGCAGGCTGATTCATCTGTCCCTCATTCAACGAAACTTTCAATAGAAAATTACATTTTTAAAGCCGATCGTAAAATTAGTTCACCTGTAGATCATAATAAGTTTACTATTCTTCAGCAAGATTTTAAGCGTCCTCAAGATGTTACATTAGCTTGTTTAAGTTGCCATAACGAGCGTCACTCGGAATTAATGGTTAACAATCACTTTACTTGGGATAGAAAGGAAAAAATCCTTAATCATGGAACTATTTCTGTCGGCAAAAAAAACATCCTCAATAACTTTTGTATAGGAGTAGAAAGTAACGAAGCTATGTGTAGCAAATGCCATGCTGGATACGGTTGGGTCGATACTACCTTTAATTTTCAGGCTAAAGAAAATATCGACTGTTTAGTTTGTCACGATAAAACAGGAACTTATGTTAAAGGGGCAGGAGGAATGCCTACTCCACAAACCGACCTTAATCTGGTAGCTCAAAATGTAGGTCATTCTTCAAGTGAGAATTGTGGAGCTTGTCACTTTAAAGGCGGTGGGGGTAATAATGTAAAGCATGGCGATATGGAAAAAGCTATGCTTAATGCCGATCGTAATTTGGATGTGCATATGGCTAAAGAAGGTGAAGATATGAACTGTACAGAATGCCATGTTACAGTAGACCATAATATTACCGGTAAACTCTATGCTCTTTCTAGCGAAAATAATGATAGAGTAACTTGTGAACAATGCCATACAGAGGCTCCTCATAAAAATAAAATACTAAACAAACATACAGATCGTGTAGCTTGTCAAACTTGTCATATTCCAACGTATGCTAAAGCAAATCCAACAAAAACTTTTTGGGATTGGTCAACTGCTGGTAAATTAGATGAAAACGGAAAGCTAATTGAAATAAAAGATAGTTTAGGAGACGTAATCTATTTTTCTAAAAAAGGTAGTTTTCATTGGGGGCGTAATTTAAAGCCAGAATATCGTTGGTTTAACGGTTTGGCAGGTCATCATTTGGTTACCGATAATATAGATACTATTCCTGTACAACTAAATACATTAGATGGTTCATATGGTGATAAAGGTGCTAATACACGCTCATTAGCGCCATCTAAAATTTGGCCGGTAAAAATTATGCGCGGAAAACAACCTTATGATACTGAATATAATACTTTGCTTCAACCAAAAGTAGTTGGTAAAAAAGGTAGCGGAGCATTTTGGGCGGATTTCGACTGGTCTAAATCATTGGAAAAAGGATCAGAATATATCCATCAACCTTTTAGTGGAAAATTTGGTTTCGTGGAAACAGAAATGTATTGGCCGTTAAATCATCAGGTTGCTCCCGCAGATCAGGCTTTAAGATGTACTGATTGTCATGCGCGTGGAGATGAAAGTCGTTTAAGCGAATTGGATGGTTTTTATCTGCCGGGAAGAGATCAATACAATTGGTTAGATTATTTGGGAATTATAATGTTAGTTTCCACCTTCGTAGGAGTCTTAATTCATGGCGGTTTACGTATTTTCTTTCGTAAAAACATTAGTCATTAATCTTAAAAGAAAAAACAATGAAAATATATATTTATAAAGGTTTTGAACGTTTTTGGCATTGGACTCAGGTTTTATTAATTATTACTTTAGCCCTAACGGGATTTGAGATCCATAGTTCTTATAGTTTGTTTGGCTTTCAAACTGCTGTGCAAATACATGGTATATCTGCTTGGGCTTATCTTGTACTTATCGTTTTTTCCGTTTTCTGGCATTTTACAAGTGGCGAATGGAGACAGTATAAACCCACGATAAAACTCCTCATTGAACAAATAGAGTACTATATTACTGGCATTTTTAAAGGTGCTGAACATCCAACAAGAAAACTTGTTTATAATAAATTTAATCCTTTACAAAGACTTACTTATTTAGGATTAAATATATTAGTTATCCCAGTTATGGGTATTACTGGTTTTGCATATATGTTTCTTAACTATCCTAATACAGCATTCGAACTAAAGGGTTTAGATATTGTAGGACTTATTCATACTATTGGTGCTTTTTCAGTAGTTACGTTTATTATAGCTCATGTTTATTTAACTACCACAGGTCACAAACCCTTGTCAGCCATAATGGCTATGTTAACGGGTTGGGAAGAAGTAGGAAAAGATGATGCTCGTGCTATGCTTGTGAATGAAATGGAGGTTGCTTTAAAAATAACGAAAACCCGTTTAAAAACAGACGAAAACAAAAGCGAATTATTGGATGATGCTTTAATAGAAACCGAAAAAATAATGGGAATGAAGAAAGAAGAAAAATTTCAAAATGTAATTGCCAAATCGGGTGCTGGATATTTCCGTATCAATAAGATGGGCTATTATGGTGCCGTAAATGATGCTTGGGTGCGTCTTTATAAATACGATTCTCCAGAAGAAATTATTGGAAAACATTATTCTCTAAGTCGCACAAAAGAAGACTTTGCTGAACTAGAAAAATCATTTAATCGTGTTTTAGAAGGAGAAACTATTCCTCACGGTGAAGTAAGGCGCATATGCAAAGATGGATCTTGTGGTTTCCATACTGTTACTATGACTCCTGTTGTAATGAATGGACAAGTAGTTGGAGTGGAGGGCTTTATTTTAGATACAACCGTACGTCGATTAGCTGAAAAAGAGCTTTTGGAAAATAAAATATTGATGGAAGAACTCTTAAAGAAAAAAGGAAAATAGAACAAGAATATTTCTCAAAATTAATTAATAAAAAGAGGGGCGAAATATCATCCCTCTTTTCTTATTTATAACAAGTTAAATGGCTCGTTTATATAATAAGTTTATCAATTTGATGTTTAAATTCAGAAAGACGATGGTTTTCACAATGATCAGAATACAAAGCAGCAAAATCAAAAGTATGATCTCCTTGATTTAAATAAGCCAACGAAGCATCAAAGTGATTAAACTTACAATTGTGTTTGATATCTTCTATCATTTTTTCAAATTCATTATAGTTAATAGGACGCGGAATCTGAATAAAATATCGGTTTGGAACTTGTTCATCTTGATAAACACATTCTTCAAGTTTCCTTAATTTGATATACTTTTTATGCTGAATAAAACTAGCATAGGGCTTCACTTTTTTATACTTAAGAAATTCAACCCCTTCGGCCTTTAAAGCATCTATTAAGGGATAAATATCATCTATTTGGCTAACGCGAACACGAATACATTGATAATACTTATTGAATAATGTTATCTGACCAGGAGAGGCGTAAATAGTTAATTTCTGTTCTCGAATAATTTCGCCACTCTTTCGTAAAACCATATCTTGAAAACAAGGAGCTGTTTTTTTTACAACCACATACAAATGATGATCATACTGACGCCTCTCATTTAAAGGAAAATTTGCTTTTGAGTAATAGCCGGGAGCCGAGCTGGATTCCAAGATCATCCAATCATTATTCCCATTAGGATTAAAGTTCGTTAATTTTAATGTTGTGAAAAAACAGAAATAGCCTGATTCTGGTTGAGTGTTCATAATATATTTTTTAAAGTTTCAAGGCACTAATTTACAGATATTTTAAAATGAACAATATAAATATTTTTTTATTCTAAATAAGAAAAGATATCTAATAGATATTAAAAGAGAAATATACCGTCTTTTAAGCTAGATTGGACTAAAAAATTCTGTGTTTTAAATATTATTTTGTAAAGACATGTTATTGAATTTCCACTTAAGATATTGATTAATTCAAGAGCAAATTTTCCATTATTCTGAACCAAGTGTTTATAGCCTAAAGGCCTATATAACAAGCGAATATATTATTGAGTGCAGTTATAGAATAACTATGTTTTTTATTGGCAAATACATCGGGGACACCAACAAATATGGATCCATTATCTATCTTAATTATTTCATCTTTATGGAGATGTCCTAATAAATGTACCTTAATTATTCCTTATTTTGCAAAACTCATCTTTTGGCCCCAGCTTTTCGTTAAAATCTTCTTCAAAATCCTTATTTACGATAGTAAACTACTGTTTTTTATCAAATTTTGCCTCAATTTCAATCAAAATCTTTCACCTTGAAAAGGTCTCAATGTGGCATACTCAAACCGTCCTATAAGTGCACCGTGCTTTTATTTTGAATTCAGATTATACCAATTATTATTCCAAATGACTGATAAATAAATAGAATTGTTTTTTTCTTTTTTGAATCACAAAATCTTTTAATAGCCTTTTTATGGAAATATTTTTTGATGAGAAAAAAGGAGAAAAGAAACTGTTTATATCGGTTATTTGGGATTGTTGTTGGTATCACAAAACAATGTCGAAATTTGGTGTGATTTAGTGTTTTACTGCTTTTGGCCGTTCTAGCAATAGCATAAGTACAAAGAAAAAACCAAACAATAAAACATTGAAATACAGGGAAGTATCAAAATAAGCACTGAATCCATAAACAAATAAAGCAGCTAAGGGGTAAAAAATAATTTTCATGACTTCATAAGGAATGGGAAAATATTTTCTGCCGAAGAAATAAGAAAGAACGGTTGGAAATAAATAAGCAAAAAGCACCGACCAGGCAGCACCATAAATTCCCCAAATAGGAATCAGAATAATATTAGCAGCAATAGCTATTACAGCTCCGCTCAAGGAAAACCACGCGCCATAAATGGTTTTATCTGTGAGTTTATACCAAAAGGAAAGGTTATAATAAATTCCCAGTAATAAATTAGCTATCAACAAAATAGGCACAATTCCAAGGCCAGATCGATAGGAAGATCCAATAAAATACTGTATTAAATCGAGAAACAATACAGTGCCGAGGAAAATGAAAGATCCGGCAATTACAAACCATTTCATGACCAAGGCATAAGTTTTTTGCGCATCTTTATTGCTTGCTTCGCCAAAGAAAAAAGGATCAGCTGCATAACGAAAAGTTTGAATAAACAGCACCATTATAACCGCAATTTTGGCATTGGCACCATAAATTCCCAGATAGGTCATAGCTTCTTCTCCATTGGTAAACAAATGAGGAAACAAGATTTTGTCGAGAGAAACAGGAATGATTCCGGTAATGCTCACAACCAAGATGGGCCAGGTATAGCGAAGCATTTTTTTCCAAAGAGAAAAATCAAATCCGGCTTTTAAAAACTTATACGTAGGAAGTAAGAATATGAGCGTGACTCCACTGGCAATTAAGTTGGATAAAAAGATATATCCAACCAAATACTCTTCATTAAAGAAGGAGCTCACAAACCGAAATGCAAGTCCGCCATCGTTTTCTTTTATTACGCTTGTGCAATACAGGATGAAAAATAAATTAAAACCAATATTCAATCCGATATTAACGAGTTTTAAAGTAGCGAATTTGAGTGCTTTTTCTTCTCGGCGCAAACCAGCAAAAGGAATGCTCGACAAAGCATCAAAAAACAGAATAAAAGCAAACCAGATCAGATAATTCAAGTGATCAACATAACCTAAACCAGCCGCAATTTTGCTCTTGAAAATGGCAAATAATATGATAAATAAAACGGAACTAACTAACAAAGAAATTAGACTTGTGCTATACACTTTCTCTTTTTTTGGTTCGGTTTCGGAAAAGCGAAAAAAAGTAGTTTCCATCCCATACGTCAAAAAGGCAAAAACAACTGCTACATAAGCATACAATTCCGTAACAGTTCCATATTCCGAGGCAGGCAAAGTATACGTATACAGGGGAACGAGCATATAGTTTAATAAGCGACCAATAATGCTGCTCAATCCGTATATAGCAGTTTGTCCGAGGAGTTTTTTTAAGGGATTCAAATTCTAAAATATTTAGAACAAAGATAAAATAAATGATGGATTATATGATGCGTTAATATGCTAATATTAATGAATACTCAATTCGTCGAATTGTTCACCAATTGCAAATTCCCTTTTCATAAAACGAGAAGACAATTTTCACATCAGCAAATTAGAAAATCAGCATATCAATAGGCTCTGCTGGCTTTTCCCTCAATATAATTGATAAAACTGGTATTGACCACCTTATTGCCACCAGGAGTTGGATAATTGCCAGTAAAATACCAGTCGCCTTTGTGATTGGGCAATGCAATATGTAAATCCTCAATACTTTGATAGATAACACTTACTTTGGCTCTCACTTGTTTTGGTGTAACCAATTGAGCGATTTTATCAGAAATTTGCTGAGCTGTAAAAGGTTTGTAAATCAATTTTATATAGTTTACAACTTCTTCTTTTGGTAATTGGACTTGTGCCTTGCATTTCAGATACACCTCATTGATTATCGATTCCTGTTTAGTTTCTTTAAGCAATTCTATAACCGCTTTAAAGGCGATGAAATCGCCCAATTTGGCCATATCAATACCATAACAATCGGGATATCGAATTTGAGGCGCTGAGGAAACAACAATAATTTCTGTGGGTCCTAGTCGATCAAGAATACTGATAATACTCTGTTTCAGGGTGGTTCCCCGAACAATGGAATCATCGACAATAACCAGTTTGTCTTTGCCCGATTTTATTGATCCGTAAGTGATATCGTAAACATGGCCAACCAAATCGTTGCGTTGCTTATCTTGCGTAATAAAGGTGCGCAGTTTCATATCTTTCACCGCTACCGTTTCGATGCGAGGTGAAAATAGCATGATTTCTTCCAATGTTTTTTTAGAAAGCTTATCGCCTAACTCAAGCACTTTATCCGCCTTTTGCTGATTGCAATATTTGTTTAATTCTTCCACTAAGCCCTGAAAGGCAACTGCCGCTGTATTTGGAATGTAGGAAAAAACAGTGTTCCTAATATCGTATTGTATCGCTTTTAAAATAGTTGGTGTAAGTAATGCGCCCAGTCTTTTACGCTCTTTATAAATGTCTTTATCGGTTCCACGACTAAAATAAATTCGTTCAAAAGCGCAGGCTTTAAGCGGTTGTGGAGTGAGTATCTGAACTTCTTCCACGAAATTATTATGCTTGATAATTAAAGCATATCCGGGTTTCAATTCCTTTACTTTATCGCCGGGAACATTTAGGCTGGTTTCAATAACCGGACGCTCCGAAGCTGCCACAACAATATCATCATCCATATAATAAAAAGCAGGACGAATACCGGCAGGGTCGCGCATAATAAAACCGTCACCATGACCTAATAATCCGGTAATTACATAACCACCATCCCAATCGCTGGAAGCTTTTCGAAGGATGCTTTTGATATTTAAATGATCAGCAATTTGTGGAGTAATTTCTTGTTTTGAAAAACCTTCGTATTTATATCTTCGGTACAATTCTTCATTTTCTTCATCCAGAAAATGCCCTATCTTTTCCAACATGGTAATGGTATCGGAAGTTTCCGTAGGGAATTGACCAAATCCTACCAGTCGATCGAAAAGCTCGTTAACATTGGTAAGGTTGAAATTTCCTGAAAGAATCAGGTTTTTGGTTTTCCAATTGTTTGTTCTTAAAACAGGGTGAATGCTATCTATTGAATTGATTCCAAAAGTACCATAACGCAAATGACCCATAAATACTTCACCCGTAAAGCGATGATTCATCTTTAAATAATTCACATCATTTAAAAGCGCTGGGTTTTGCTTTTCCAACGCTAAAAAAGGCTTGTAAGCTCGGGTAAAAATATCTTTTAAAGGCGAATCTGTATTGGATCTTTCCCGACTGATATACTTATGACCGGGAGGCATGCCGATTTTAACATTTACAATGCCGGCACCATCTTGACCACGATTGTGTTGCTTTTGCATAAGCAAATGCATTTTATTCAACCCCCATAAAGGGGTTCCATATTCAGCAAGGTAGTATTCTAGGGGTTTGCGTAAACGTAAAAAGGCAATTCCGCATTCGTGTTTTAGTTGATCGCTCATGCTTTAAATCAATTGGTTAATTCCGTTTTTTACGTGTACAAAGTTTCGCATAAAAAACAGGATAAAAAACTTTTTGTATGTATTTATTTTTGATTTTAAAGATAGGAGTTTTTCGGGAAGCATTTTTGTTTTTTCTTTGTGTCTTGTGTGATTTTTTCTCGCTAAGCCGCAGAGTCGCTAAGGTGTTGTTTGTGATTTTTTTACCTTTCCTTTTTTTCTTATTTTTTCTTTGCGTCTCCGCGTCTTTGCGTGCTATTATTTCTCGCTAAGCCGCAGAGTCGCTAAGGTGTTGTTTGTGATTTTTTTACCTTTTCTTTTTTTCTTATTTTTTCTTTGCGTCTCCGCGTCTTTGCGTGCTATTATTTCTCGCGAAGCCGCAGAGTCGCTAAGGTGTTGTTTGTGATTTTTTACCTTTCCTTTTTTCTTATTTTTTCTTTGCGTCTCCGCGCCTTTGCGTGCTGCTTTTTTCTCGCGAAGCCGCGAAGTCGCCAAGGTGTTGTTTATGGGTTTTTTACCTTTCTTTTTTTCTTATTTTTTCTTTGCGTCTCCGCGCCTTTGCGTGCTATTATTTTTAAAGATACAAATTTTATACTTTTACTGTTAATTAATAGAAAACTATTATATTAGAC
>JAGGUP010000159.1 GCA_021158405.1 Bacteroidales bacterium | reverse complement strand
TAGGCAGAACTCTCGACAGTCAGATTCTCTCGGTTTGGTATACAATTCCACTTCTGGCGCTAATACCACTTATAACAGGATCATTTTCGGGACTTATTGTTGGAATCAAAATTTCCAAAATTTCACCGGTACTCCTTTTAAATAAAAGGAGCTCAATGTTCCCAATAAGGAAACAATGGAGCAACTCTTTTCTTAGCTTACATTTTGCCGTTTTTATACTATTAATAGTTGGCGTTCTTGTTTTGAAAAAACAAATAGATTATGCTTTGAACAACTTCACAGCTATCAATGTTGAGAACGTGATAGTTTGTGAATTAAATACACCGGAACTTTCTCAAAAATTTGATGTAATAAACAATCATGTTAAACAATTGCCAGGTGTAATTAGTACCGCTGGATCCTCGTTTATACCACCATATAACTGGACTTTACCAATTCGCTTAAGCAATCCTGAGAATAATGAAACCATTGTATTTGATGGTTTAATTATGGGAAAAGGGATGACAGAATTATTAAATATTGAAATAATAGAAGGCGATCATTTTGGAGAATACAAGGAAAATCCGAGAAGATTTATCTTTAACGAATCGGCAGCTTTAAAATATAATTTGAAAGCCGGAGAATCTTTCAATGGTTTTCATATTCAGGGTATTGCTAAAGATTTTACTGCACATACTTTGCATAGCCTCATTAAACCAATGGTTATCATACAGCAACACCCCGAAAAAATGAGCCTTTTTGCCATTAAAACAACGGGAGAAACGGATGAGGAGATAAAAGCAAGTATTACCAAATTATTTAAAGAAATATCACCTGATAAAATGGTTTCCATTTATACGCTGCAAGAGCAAATCAACCAATTTTATGTTAAGGAGCAGAATCAAACTAAATTAATTAGTGCATTCTCAATGTTGGCTATTGTTTTAACCATAATGGGATTATTCGGAATGGTATTGAATACCGTATCCAGAAAAACCAAAGAGATAGGCATTCGTAGAGTAAACGGGGCTAAAATATCTGAAATAATATTGATGTTAAATAAGGACTTTATAAAGTGGGTAGCATTGGCTTTTGTAATAGCCACTCCTGTTGCTTATTACGCAATGAATAAATGGCTGGAAAACTTTGCCTATAAAATCACGCTCAGTTGGTGGATTTTTGTTTTGGCTGGCGTTTTGGCTTTGGGAGTTGCATTATTAACCGTAAGCTGGCAAAGCTGGAAAGCAGCGACAAGAAACCCGGTAGAGGCCTTGAGGTATGAGTAAATGTCAAATTATATATGGTCGGATAAACAAATGAAATAGAATCAATTAAAATGCATTACCATGTTTAAAACAATATTCAAAACCATCTGGAGTCATCTAAGCAGTAATAAGACTTATACTGTACTTAATATTGGTGGTTTGGCCATTGGTATTGGATGCAGTTTGGTTATCTATAAAATTATCGCTTACGAATCCAGTTTCGATAGCTACCATAAAAACTACGAAAACGTTTATCGATTAATTAATGAGTATAAAGACCCCATTGAAGGGATTAAATATTATGGAGCTCAGGTACATCCACTAGGCGGAGCTATAAGAAATGATTTTCCGGGAATAGATGCCGTAATGACTTTCTATGCTGCCAAAGGTCAAATAAGCATCGAAAGCAGTAATGGAAGCATCCAAAAATACCAGGAAAACACAGGACTTGTTTATGCAGAACCCAATATTTTTAAGGTTTTTGATTTTGATTTTTTAGCAGGCGACCCTTCTACAGCTATTATTGATAAAGGATCTGTGGTGCTTAGCTCTTCGCTGGCACAAAAGTATTTTAGTTTAAGTGCAAAGGACGTTGGGGAAGCTTTAAATCGCTTTTTAATTATTGATAATAAGAGCGCTTTACAAGTTAGGGGGATTATTGCTGATCCTCCCAAGAATACAGATCTTCCCTTCAAAATTATTGCAAATTATAAAGATCAGACCATATCAAATCCTTATTTTAAAGATGGAATAGACTGGAACGAAGGTAATTCTGCAACCAATTGCTATTTACTATTGTCGGGCGAATTATCGGTAACAGATTTTGAAAATCAGCTTCCGGCTTTCTATAATAAATACAATAAGAACAATAATCCCCTCGATCAGAAATATGTATTGCAACCACTTTCTGAATTACATTCAGGCTTATGCGAGAACTATAGTAAACGACAGGTTTCCACTAAGAATTTAATGGTACTTGGCCTTATCGGCTTGTTCCTGATTATAATTGCTTCTATCAATTTTATTAATTTATCAGCCGTTCAGGCTACAAAGCGATTTAAAGAAATTGGGATCAAGAAAATATTTGGAGAAAACAAAGCTCAATCTATTTTTCAGTTTCTTTTAGAATCTGTTTTCATAAGCTATATTGCAGCTTTTATTGGAATTTTCATCGCACATTTCCTTTTAATTTACCTTGAAGATATTATTGGCTATAGTTTGAATCTGGATCTTTTGATAAATCCCAATACGCTAATCTATCTAATTCTTGCAGCAACAAGTATTGGATTGCTTTCTGGTTTATATCCAGCAATGATTATTGCTGGAATGAGCACCAATACGGCCTTAAAAAGTTCACTTTCCTTAAAAACTTCGTCCTTATCATTATCTGTAAGACGAACTTTAGTTGTTATTCAATTTACTATTTCGCTCATTTTAATAATAAGCACTTTAGTAATGAACCGACAATTAAACTACTTTTTAAGTAAAGATTTAGGATTTGATAAAGAGGCTATCCTCTTAGCCACTTTACCCGATTCAAATGAGGATAAACTTAAACTACTTAAAACAAAATTATTGAACTATCCAGAGATTGAGATGGTGAGTTTTGGAACCCGTAGCCCTTTGGCCGATTGGAGAGTTAATAATGTCATCAACTATCCCACCATCGAAAAAGATGAGTATTACGGAAACCTGAAAAGCGCAGATGAAGATTATTTGAAATTATACAAACTAAAATTTATTGCCGGACAAAACTTTTCGCGCGTAAAAAATAATCTTGAAGTAGTTGTAAACAGAAAACTGACCAAACTGCTTGGTTTTAATAATCCTCAAGATGCTATTGGTGAGAGATTCAAATATGGAGGCAATGGAACAGAACTTGCTATTGTTGGAGTAGTAGAAGATTTTCATGCACAATCGTTGCAAAAAGGTATGGAGAATGTAATTTTTAGCAATCTTACATTTAACATTAATGAAATGGCTGTTAAAATTAATCCGGCAACATCAAAGCAGTCTGGCCATCAGCAATCGATAAAAATAATTCAAACAGAATGGGATACTGTATTTCCGGATGACATTCTGAACTACACTTTTTTTGACGAAAAGATTGCTTCTTTGTATAAAGAAGAGAGGAATACCTCTAAGCTTATTCAGCTATTTGCTATTATCGCTATTCTGATTGGAAGCCTCGGATTATATGGTATGATTTCCTATGTCATTAGGTCAAAAACAAAAGAAATAGGTATTCGAAAAGTAAACGGAGCCAAGGTATCAGAAATACTAACATTGCTCAACAAAGACTTTGTAAAATGGGTAGCCATAGCTTTTGTGATAGCCACTCCAATTGCTTATTACGCAATGAATAGTTGGCTTGAAAACTTCGCCTACAAGACCACACTCAGTTGGTGGATATTTGCTTTTGCAGGATTAATAGCATTAATTATTGCACTAATTACAGTGAGTTGGCAAACTTTTAAAGCCGCACGTAGAAAT
>JAGGUP010000005.1 GCA_021158405.1 Bacteroidales bacterium | reverse complement strand
GAGTTAAAAAAAGCAAGAAGTACTGCAGATGAAAATCTGATTTATGAACTCAAACATTGGGAATTGAAAAAAGGTGATCTATGCGAAAAAGGATCTCAACTTCGGCCTCATATTGTTTGGTTTGGCGAAGCCGTTCCCAATATTCCACGAGCAGCTACCATTGTCCGACAAGCAGATATCTTAATCGTTGTGGGTACTTCTTTGGTGGTTTATCCTGCAGCTGGATTAGTTGACTATGCACCCGAAGACACGCCTGTTTTTTATGTCGACCCCAATGCTGAACAACAAGCTTACCGATCTAATCTCACTACGATTGCTGAAAAAGCGGGCATCGGTTTACCCAAACTAGTAGAACAGCTAATTCGTGATTATGCCTAAGCAAATTATTATTTTATCAGGAGAACAAGGAGAAGGGAAAACTACGCGTTGCCTAGAAATTGTAAGTCAACTTAAAGCTAAAGGAGAAAGTGTGGGAGGAATTGTTGCTCCTGGATTTTGGAAGAGCAATACTCGCTATGGCTTCGATTTGATGGATGTGCAGACTAATCAGAAATTGCCTTTTGCTCAACGGAATCCCAAAGAGGACTGGTTAGAAATAAAGACCTATTATTTTAATCCCGAAGCTATTGAAAAAGGCGAGGTTATTTTGCAAAAAGCTGTTTTGGAAAACGACTGGATTATTTTGGATGAAATTGGCAAGTTGGATATAAAAGGTCATTTGTGGTCTTCTATTTTTACGGACTTAATCAAAATACCAAATAAGAATTGGATTATTTGCGTTCGCGATATTTTTGTTGATGAGGTAATTGAACATTGGCAAATGCAAAATGTAAAAGTACTTCAGTTAGTAGACGACTTTGTTTTCTGAGACGTTATTTTATCAGGATGATTAGTATTGTAAATATGATTTATAAGAATTTCTAAGCAAGAAAATTTGGTGTGCTTTGGTGTTTTTTTCCGTCAGCTGACGGATTGTGGCGAAAAAAATTATGCCACCAATTCACTAAATCACTAAATGTCAAAAATGATATTTAAAAAGAAATGGTATTACTGAGACCAATCATATTCTATGTGGTTTCTAAAATTTACGTACTTTTGCAGCGCTTATTTAGAATGGATTTAAATGACTAAAATTAAAAATAAATATACAAACGACTATAAATCAGAAGTTTTAAACGACTTCTATATTGCCAATTTGAGTCGGCAGCTGAGTCTGTTAGGCCGTAGAGAAGTCCTTACAGGAAAAGCTAAATTTGGCATTTTTGGCGATGGTAAAGAGATTCCACAACTGGCAATGGCTAAGGTTTTTCAAAAAGGAGATTGGCGTTCAGGATACTACCGCGATCAAACATTTATGCTTGCGGCAGGAATGATGGAGCCTGAAGAATTCTTCGCTCAGCTGTACGGCGATACGAATACCAAAAATAGTCCTGCCAATGGAGGTCGTTTGATGAACAATCATTTTGCTACACGTAGTTTAGATGAAAATGGGCAATGGAAAAACCTGATGGAGCAGAAAAATTCCAGTGCCGATATTTCACCTACTGCTGGTCAAATGCCTCGTTTGTTGGGATTGGCTTTAGCCTCAAAATTATTTAGGGAAAATGCTGATTTACATTCTTTTGAAAATTTTTCGAATAAAGGAAACGAAGTTGCTTTTGGTACTATTGGAGATTCATCAACTTCAGAAGGCCATTTTTGGGAAACTATTAATGCTGCGGGTGTTATGCAAGTTCCAATGGCAATTTCTGTTTGGGACGATGGTTGGGGAATTTCGGTCCCCAATAAATATCAAACAACGAAGCAGAATATATCAGAAGTGCTGAGCGGATTTGAAAATAATGATAAGGGAATTGGATTTAAAATATTCAAGGCAAAAGCTTGGGATTATGCTCATTTAGTCGAAATTTACAAAGAAGGAATAAATCATTGTCGGAAAGAACATAACCCTGTTTTATTTCATATTACCGAAGTTACACAGCCACAAGGGCATTCTACATCAGGTTCTCACGAACGTTATAAATCAGCAGAACGTTTGCAGTGGGAAAAAGATTTTGATGGTATTTTGTTGATGCGAGGATGGATGATAAATATAGGCATTGCATCTGGTGAAGAGTTGGATGACATAGAATCAGAAGCCGTGAAACGCGCAAAGGAAGCAAAAAAGATAGCATATAAGGCCTATTTGAATCCTATCAAAAAAGAGCGTGATGAGTTTTTGGAAGTCGCTAATATTGCCACTTGTCATTGTAGTAAAACACCACAAATTGATAAAATAAAAAAGGATTTGGCCATTTTAGGCGAGCCTTTAAGAAAAGATATTATTTCCTCGGCCAGAAAAATATTACGCTTAGTATGTGATAATTGTAGCGATCCTAAACATTCTTTAAAAGCCAATATCACACTTTGGCTGGAAAAGCAAATGGCTGAGAATGCTTATCGTTATAATTCTTTTTTATACAGTCAAACCAATGAAGCTGCGACTTTAATTCAAGAAGTTCCAGCGCTATATTCCAAAGATTCTAAAT
>JAGGUP010000177.1 GCA_021158405.1 Bacteroidales bacterium | reverse complement strand
GTTTCTTTTCTCCTTTTTTCTCATCAAAAAATATTTCCATAAAAAGGCTATTAAAAGATTTTGTGATTCAAAAAAGAAAAAAACAATTCTATTTATTTATCAGTCATTTGGAATTATAATTGGTATTACACTACTCTTTATTGGGTATTTTGTTGTTCATTTATATCCACAAATTTTGCCTGAATTTTTACGCACTTTCAGCTTCTAAAATTATCCTTTCTGGACAATATTTTCTTTGATGCAGAGTTTCTGAATTATCATATCTTTGTTTAAAAAATGGAAAGCTTATATGAATGCTTCACCTTTTTTAATCGCTCATTTTAATGATTAAATATAGAAAAAAATGGTGTTAAATATTTTATTACAAATTCCCAATCTTGTTCAAGACACATTGAATAGTTCCGCAGGTATTCCGGGAGAAGAAGGCGAGTTCTTAAGTCTTTCCGTTATCGATCTCGTTTTAAAAGGCGGCTGGATTATGGCGTTGCTTGGTTTGGTATCACTCATTACTATTTATATTTTTATTGGGCGCTATTTGGCTATTGCGCGTGGCTCACGCGAAGACAAAAATTTTATGAACATAATTCGGGATAATATCCATGAAGGAAGAATTGAAACCGCTATTGAGTTATGCAAACGCGAAGATACGCCCATTGCCCGCCTGATAATGAAAGGACTTAGTCGAATTGGAAAACCTCTAAATGATATTAATGCGGCTATCGAGAATGTTGGTAATCTGGAAGTGGCTCGACTAGAGAAAAATATTGCAGCAATTTCAACCGTAGCCAGCACAGCTCCCATGTTGGGATTTTTAGGAACAGTTATAGGCATGATTATTGCTTTTTATGATATGTCGATGGCGGGAAACAATATCGATATTCAGTTGCTTTCTTCGGGTATTTATCAAGCGATGATTACCACGGTTGGCGGATTAATTGTTGGGATTATGGCCTATGTGATGTACAATATTTTAGTGGCTAAAATTGAAAAATTGGTCTTTCTTCTCGAAGCTCGTGCCAGTGATTTTATGGATGTTTTAAACGAACCTGCCCATTAAAAAAACAGGAATTAATAATTATGGCTATAAAATCAAGAAATAAAAAAGGAGTTGAGTTCAATATGGCTTCCATGTCGGATTTGGTTTTCTTATTGCTTATTTTTTTTATGATTACTTCCACTTTAATTGCTCCAAATGCAATAAAATTGCTTTTACCCGCAAGCAAAAGCAAAACGATGGCCAAACAAAATGTAACCGTTTATATCAACGATCAATTCAATTATTATATAGATAAAAGAAAAGTTGAAGAAAATAATTTGCAACACGCTTTAAGTGTTGAACTAGCTCCTTTTTCTGATGGAACAGTCGTTTTAAGAAGTGACAAAAGTGTGCCGATTCAATATGTAGTTACTGTAATTGATGCTATTAATGGAATTAATAAGGAAACCAGACAAAAACATAAAGTCATTTTAGCTACAAGTCCTAAAAAATAGATCGTAATGAGTCAAGAAACAAAAGATAAAGTAAAAGCCTGGCTTGGAACCATTTTGTTTCATGCTTTGCTGGTATTGGCTCTTTTTTTTATGGCTTTGAAAACCCCCTTACCTTTGCCCGATGAAGAAGGTGTAGAAGTTAATATGGGATCAATGGATATAGGACAAGGTGAAGAACAAACTCCTCCAGACAGACTCCAACCTGCTCCGCAGCCTAATCAAGAGCCAATAAAAGAACAGGTAAACGAAGAAACTCAAGAGCCTTCTAAAGAAGAAATTAGCACGACAGAAAACGAAGAAGCACCGATAATTTCAAATATTGTAGAGCCTAAAAAAGAGACCAAAGAAGTTAAAGAAGAGATAAAACCTCCAGAACCCAAGCCGGAACCTGTAGTTGATCAACGCCTGTTATATACCGGAAAAAAGATAAGCAATTCCGAAGGAGATAATCAAACATCAGGAAATAAAGGAATCGAAACGGGCCTTGCGGATTCACCAAATTATAGTGGCCCCGGAGGATTAGGTTCAGAAGGTATTTCCTATAATCTTGGCAATAGAAAAGCAAGTTCACTTCCTAAACCCATTTACAATTCTGACGATCAAGGCCGAGTAAAGGTTCGTATTCGGGTGGACAAAAAAGGACGAATTATCAGTGCAGAAATTCTACAAAAAGGCACTACTGTTTCCGATATTAAATTGCATACAATGGCCGTTCAGGCAGCTTTAAAATCTGTTTTTACTCCCGATGCTAACGCTCCTGAAATACAAGTTGGAACTATTACCTATAATTTTATTAAAATCAATTGATTCTGTCTCAATGATTTGTCATTTGCAACTTCATCATTAAAATTACTTATCTTTAAACATTCATTTTAAAACGTAATTTTATGAAAATAAAAATAACTCTTTTAAGTATCCTTGTTCTTTTTGCGATAACAGATAATTCTGCACAAGAAATTTGGCCCACTAATAAAGGCGATTTAAAAATTTATCCTATCCAACATGCCAGTATGGTTTGGGAATGGAATGGATTAACAATTTATATCGATCCCGTTGGCAATCCGGCTGCGTATAAAAGTTTTTCCATTCCTGATATGGTCTTTATCACTCATAGCCATGGCGATCATTTAAGCATGCTCACTTTGGAAGGAATTAAAGCCAAAAGTGCTGCTTTTATTGTTCCTCAAGAAGTGGCTGATAAACTAGAATCTCAATTTAAATCCAACTTATTTATTTTAAGCAATGGAGAGAGCACCGAAATGATGAACATGGAAATCGAATGCGTTCCTGCTTACAATTATCCAATTACAGAAACATCTCATCATAAAAAAGGAGTTGGAAATGGCTATGTGCTTACTCTTGGAGGGAAGCGGATTTATATCAGTGGAGACACCGGTAATATTCCGGAGATGAATACGATAAGCGATATTGATCTTGCTTTTCTATGTATGAATCTTCCTTATACAATGGGTATTGATGATGCTGCAAAAGCTACCTTAACCATCCAGCCCACTATTATTTATCCTTATCACTACCGTGGAACAAGTGGCTTTAGCGATTTGGATAAATTTAAATCTTTGGTGGCTGATGAAAATGAAGCTATTGAAGTTCGCGTCTTAAATTGGTACGGCAAATAAAAGTAGCGGTTATGATTGTCCTTTGTCGATGCAAATTCTGAAATAGGCAAATACCCCAAGTATAGAAATACTATTGTCCGATTAAAATAAAATTAAAGCAGAAAAGCAATCTCATTCTTATTCTCTTCGTCTCCTTTTCTCTTTGCGTCTTTTCGCCTTTGCGTGATAGTATTTCTCACTAAGCCGCTAAGCCGTCAAGGTGTATATTTTAAATATGGTTCGCGGTTTTAACTCTTTTCTCAAAGTCAAAGATCTCAACTCCCCTTCATCTTATCTTCTACTTTTCTCTTTGCGCCTTTGCGCCTTTGCGTGATAGTATTTCTCACTAAGCCGCTAAGCCGTCAAGGTGTGTATTTTAAATATGGTTCGCGGTTTTAACTCTTTTCTCAAAGTCAAAGATCTCAACTCCCCTTCGTCTCCTCTTCTACTTTTCTCTCTGCGTCTTTTCGCCTTTGCGTGATAGTATTTGTCGGTAAACCTCTGTTTTTATGTCATTTTCCGTTTTTATGCTCTATTTAAATATGCCGTAGACATTAAATATCGATAGGAATTATCCCAGGAAAGGATTAACCCTTCTTCTTGAATTTAGCAAAAATCGATTCTAATCCATAAACCAAATGAATAAAGGGAAATAAAAGGAGTAGAATGGGCAATAGCCCACCATTTTTTTTGATGGTTGACAGACCAAAAGACTCCATTGTAATGGCCAACAGATAGCCACTCATCCCCACTATAAAAACCAAAAGAAAAGTGGTATTGAATGCGCCTC
>JAGGUP010000125.1 GCA_021158405.1 Bacteroidales bacterium | reverse complement strand
TGATGCCCAAATGGACAAGCAAAAAGGTAATTAAAAACAAGCCCGCCAACGACATGATTACTTTCTTTGTAATCGATGATAAGGTTCTTTGCTTAATCATAATGAAATTTTATTTAGTATATGTTTTAGAATTTGTTGTTGAATAATTTCTGTATTTTTGCATCAACAGCATACAAAATTAAGATTTAAATTTGTTTAATCCTCTCTAAAATAGAACATCGCTTTAATTTGTATTTGTTATAAATAAAATTGTATTTTTATGAGATATCACAAAATTGATAATCAATTTTTTACGAAAAACAGAACAGAGTTTTCTAAGCATCTGAAATCGAAATCGATTGCGCTATTTGTTTCGAATGATGAACAGCCACGCAATGGTGATCAATTCTTTCCTTTTCGACAATCTTCCGATTTATTTTATCTCAGTGGCATCGATCAGGAAAAAACAATTTTAATGCTTGCTCCCGATTGTCCAAACCCCAAACTTAGAGAAGTCCTTTTTGTTTTAAAAACAAATGAACATATTGCTGTTTGGTATGGCCATAAATATACCTTGGAAGAAGCTTCTGAAACTTCCGGAATTCAAAATATTCAGTGGGTGGACGATATGGATATAATGCTCAAAGAAGCAGCTTCTTATGCACAGAATATTTATCTAAATAGCTACGAATATCCAAAATACTCCTCCAATGTTGAGTCTGGTGAGCAACGTTTTATTAAAGAAATAAAACAACTTTTCCCCTTGCATATTTTCGAACGATCGGCGCCTATATTATATCCCATGCGTTTGATAAAATCGGAAACGGAAATTGAACTTCTTAAAGAAGCTTGCGAAATTACAAATAAAGCCTTTCGGCGGACTCTGGAATTTGTGAAACCGGGAGTGATGGAGTTTGAAATACAAGCGGAAATTGAACATGAATTTACTCGAAATCGTGCTAATGGTCACGGCTATTATCCTATCATTGCTTCAGGAGAAAGTGCCTGCACTTTGCATTATATCGAAAATGATAAAAAGTGTAAAGACGGCGATGTAATTTTGTTTGACTTTGGAGCTGAATATGCAAATTATTCTGCTGATATGTCGCGTTCTATTCCAGTGAACGGAAAATTTACAGAGCGTCAAAAGGCTGTATATAAAGCTGTTCTGAGAACTTTAAACATTTTAACGGAAAACATGGTTATTGGTAAATCGCTTGATGATTTAGATAAACTGTCTAAAGAATTAACTGAAAAAGAATTGATTCTTTTAGGTTTGTTTACCGAAGAAGAAGTGAAAAATCAAGATCAAAAGAATCCCTTATATAAAAAGTATTATATGCATGGTGTAAATCATCATTTGGGACTGGATGTGCATGATGTGGGAGACAGAAATATTCTGCTCACAGCAGGAATGGTTTTAACTTGCGAGCCGGGAATTTATATTCCTGAAGAAAAGCTCGGTATTCGTTTGGAAAATGATATTTTAATTTCTAAAAATGGCCCAGTAAATTTAATGACCAATATTCCAATAGAGATTGAGGAAATTGAAAGGTTGATGAGATAATATATTGATGTGCTGATGTGTTAATGTACCTATTTGCTATTTCAATACACCTTTCATTAGCACATTATCAAATCAACTAATTATCACATCGTTATTAGCGAAGTCCTGATGCCAAAATTGCTTTATTGATTCTTTTTGCTAAAAACGGTCCTTCATAAATAAATCCAGTATACACTTGAACAAGCGAAGCTCCTGCTTCCAACTTTTCTATTGCATCTTCAGCGGTAAGAATTCCACCAACTGCAATTATCGGAAATGCTCCTTTTGAGTTTTTGTGCAAATACTGAATAACTTCTGTTGATCTTTTATTTAATGGTTTTCCACTCAAACCGCCGTTAGCAAAGGCTTTTACTTTTTCTTTATCGGTTATTAATCCTTCACGACTAACACTGGTATTAGTAGCAATAAGGCCATGGATTTTAGTTTTTTCAATAACGGTAATGACTTCATCGAGCTGTGCATCGTTTAAATCGGGCGAAACTTTAAGCAAAACAGGTTTTAATTTCGGCTTCGTTTTATTTCTTTCCATTACGGCATTCAAAATAGCTTCTAAATGTTCTTGATCTTGCAATTCGTGCAAATCGCTGATATTAGGACAACTTATGTTTACCACAAAATAATCAGCAACTTCATATAAACCATCAAAAACTGCAACATAATCGTCTACAGCATTTTCGTTTGGAGTCAATGTGTTCTTCCCTAAATTTGCACCTATAATTGCTTTTGTTTTCCGTTTTTTAAGATTTTCTGCGGCTGCTAAAACACCACCATTATTAAAGCCCATACGGTTAATGAGTGCATTATCTTTGGGTAAACGAAACAAGCGCGGTTTTGGATTCCCGGGCTGTCCTATAGGTGTGACTGTTCCTATTTCGATATGACCAAAACCCAAGTAACTCAATTCGTTAAACATGGTTGCGTCTTTATCAAAACCGGCTGCAATACCTACCGGATTTGAAAATTTCAATCCAAATATTTCTCTTTCAAGTCGTTTGTCTTGTACCAAAAATAACTTTTTGGCCAAATATTTTGAACCCGGAATAATAAAAAACAGACGTAAACAGAAGCGCACAAAATGATGAACATCTTCGGCATAAAACCAAAACAAGACAGGGCGAATAATCGTTTTATACATAGTAAAATATAGAAAAAAAGCTCGATTTATCGAGCCTTTTTTTATTCCTTTTCTTTGGTCTCTTTTTCTGTGTTCGAAGATTCAGAAGCTTCTTCCAGATCGATTAAACCTTTTGCTTGAAGTAAATTATACCATTGAATCATTTTTTTAATATCGGATGTATACACACGATCACGGTCGTATTCCGGCAAAACGCTTTCGAAAAATTCCATAAGCTCTTTTGCACTGGATTTGTGACTCAAAGCCTGTTGCTGGTTCGTAATATTATACATCGAATGAAATATTTGTTTCAAAGGGACGTCTTCTATTTCTGTAAAAACACTAATTTCTTCTAGTGAACTGATGCGTTCGTGAGAGAAAGCAGGAATTCGTTTTCCGTCAACCAAAGATTCAACTAAAACTCCATTTTTAGTACTCGACACCATACTGTATAATCCTGGTTTCCCTGCTATTGATAATATTTTACTTAAATCCATATAACCTGTTTATAATTTCCATGCAAAAATAACAAAAAACCATAACCAACAAATGCTTTTCTATTTCTGTTAATCTTTAGATTTTTTGAAAGTTATATCAGTATTTAATATAAATTCGTAATCAAATAGAATAAGGAGAGAAGCACTTACATGCTTTTTTTAAATTGTCAAGATGCATATCGAAATTTATCCAACGCATAATCAAGTTCCTGATGGAATTTTGAAAAATAAAAACATCGTTCTAATTGATGTTTTAAGAGCTACGTCGGTTATTACAACCGCTTTAGCTAATGGTGCGAATAAAGTAATGACAACACATTCCTTTGAAGATGCATTGGATCGAAAAACAAAAAATCCAAATCTCCTTTTGGGTGGAGAACGAAATACAATAAAAATAGAAGGCTTCGATTTTGGAAATTCTCCTTTAGAATACACAAAGGATAAAATCTTGAATAAAACCATTTTACTCTCAACATCGAATGGAACACAAGCGGTTAAAAAAGCTATGGACGCAAAAATAATGATTGCTGCTTCTTTTTTGAATTTGAATTCCGTTGTTGACTTTATGGAAAAAACGAATGAAGATTTTATCGTGATTAGCTCAGGTACAAATGGGCATTTTTCTTTAGATGATGGATTATGTGCCGGACTTATTCTTCACACATTAAGAAAAAGAAAAGCCAGCGTTACCACGACCGATTTCGGGGAATTATTAAGTTTGCCTTTTGGAAAAGATTCCTATTCTTTAACGGAACTACTTAGCAATACTTTTCATTTAAACTATTTGAAAAGCAAAGGCTTTACTGCTGATGTGGATTATTGTCTAAGTATCAATCAATTAAATTTAATTCCTATTTGGAAAATGGATGGATTTATTCCCTTGAAAGATTTCTAAAATAATTTTTCAAAATTATTTGCAAGCAATAAAAAAGCTGTATATTTGCAACCGCTAAGGCTTTCCGATAACTATCGGGAGGTGCCAACGCAAAGTATTAGGGGGCTTAGCTCAGTTGGTTTAGAGCATCTGCCTTACAAGCAGAGGGTCGCTGGTTCGAATCCAGCAGTCCCCACACCACAAAGCCGCTTTTTGAGCGGCTTTTTTTATGAAATATTATTTCTACATAGAGCATCCCGATTTTATTCCGTGACATTGTAATTAACGAAGATCGGATTTTAAAAGCAATCAGTAAATAAGCGCTCAATTGTCAAGATAGCGTGCGTTTGGCTTAAATCGTTGAGTTCGCAAGCTCGGTTTGTTGCCCCCTCCGATCGCGCGATAGCTTTTCGTAAGTATAAGCGCAAAAATAATGCAATTTGATTACAGATTAAATTTAGTATTTAATCCTAGCTTTTTCAATATCCAGGAATCTGCCATTTGTACCATAAATAAAAAGACAATCCCTCCCAATAAAAGCCATTTAAATTGATTCAGAAAATTTAGAATTCCGGATAGACTTTCTGCTTGAAAATAATAAAACACACCCAAGGGAATGGCTAACATCAAAATAATTCCACCCAGAAGAGCTAGCTGCTTAAAAAGCTCTTCTTTCCAAAAGGAAAATAGCTTAATTTGTTTTGCCTTTTCTTCCATTCTATCGGCGAAGCCAAGGGGAATATGAATGGTAAAATCATCCTTCATCGCTTTCTGAATCAAAGCATCGAGCATTTGCTCATCAATATCTTTATTTTCTTTTTTCATATCCATTCCTCCACAAAAACCGGATGCAAGAGCAGTCGGGCTTTCAATAATTGGCGTGCCCGATGTAAATAACTTTTTAAAGTTCCCTCGGGCATTTGGGTTATTTTTTCAATTTCTTT
>JAGGUP010000027.1 GCA_021158405.1 Bacteroidales bacterium | reverse complement strand
ATGGACTTAGGAATTCCTGTTTATATGATTTTTTCTCAAAAAGCATTAATTGAAATGGTGAATTATTTACCTACGGAATCACTTACATTAAAGCATATTAATGGTTTAGGTAGTAAAAAAATAGAACAGTTTGGAGCTGATATTATCCAAATGATTCAGCATTATTGCAATCAAAATAACATCGAAAAAATGGAGATCCCATTAAAAAATGAGACTGAAAAAAAGAAGAAATCTAAATCAGATACCAAGAAGGTGAGTTTTGAACTTTTTCAAGCGGGGAAATCTATTAACACCATAGCTTTGGAACGCGAACTTACTCAAAATACAATTGAAGGACATTTGGCTCATTATGTAGGATTAGGCGAATTAGAGGTCGATTTATTTTTGGATAAAAGAAAGCTCCACAATATAATGAGCTATTTTAAAACTGCCGAAAACAAAAGCTCAGGTGCAGCCAAGGCTTTTTTTGGCGATAATATTACGTATTCCGAATTGCGTTTTGGGATGAAATATTTAGAGTTTTTGGCAAGTAAAACGGAGGAATAAATCGACAAGGGATTTGATTTAACGAACCCGATTTGTTTAAATGTCTTCGCGAGAATTTCTTTTTACTAGACTTAATTATTGTTGCTTGAAACAACAAAACCCATACACTTTTATAGTATATAAATTGTTATTTTGATGTTAAAAAATGGACAATTCCAACTCGGTTCTATGCTCATTAATGATAGTTCTATTTCCTATACACCTTGCTAAGCTTGACCAAAGCAGGAATGATTACTTAATATTTCCTCTCTCATTAGTTGTTTTTATTTAATAGGAGCCTGTAACGAACTCTTGGTTTGCTTGTCTTAGTATGAAGAAGCGAAAAAATGTTTCCATAGAAATGGCAAGAAGTCATTATTTATAGTTCACAAAAATCGGATCTAATAGTTGAGTAGATGTCTGATAATTATGGTGAAACAGTTGATGAGTTCTTTTCTGATTTAGCAATAAAAAGCTGTAAAAAGTTATGATTAAAATTGAAAATCTTCATAAATCGTATATCACCGGAAGTAATTCATTGCATGTACTCAAAGGAATAGACCTGGAAATTAATCAAGGCGAATTTGTTTCTGTAATGGGTTCCTCGGGTTCTGGGAAATCAACCCTGCTCAATATTCTTGGTATTTTGGATAATTACGATGAAGGCTCGTACTATTTAAATGGGACATTGGTAAAAGACATGTCTGAAAAAAAAGCCGCAAAACTCAGAAATGAGCTCGTGGGTTTTGTTTTCCAATCGTTCAATCTAATCTCCTTTAAAAATGCTATGGAAAACGTTGCTCTTCCTCTATATTATCAAGGAGTAAGCCGTAAAAAAAGAAATAAAATCGCTTTAGAATATCTTGATAAAATGGGTCTTTTAGAATGGGCTGAGCATATGCCCAACGAAATGTCGGGAGGTCAAAAGCAACGTGTTGCTATTGCTCGTTCCCTGATCTCGAAACCCAAAATTATTTTTGCTGATGAACCAACTGGCGCCTTAGACACAACTACCTCTTACGAAGTAATGGAGATTTTAAAAGAAATTAATGAAGAAGGAATTACTATAATTCTGGTCACTCACGAGCATGATATTGCCGCTATGTCAGACAAAATCATTCGATTAAACGATGGCGTTATAGCAGAAGTGATTAAAAACGGCGATCTGAAAAGTTGGCAAAATCAATATACCAAAGAAGTTGAAGCTATTGCAATTTAAATAAATTATTGATCCCAAAAATCAAAACATAATGTTCGATATTGATAAATGGCAAGAGATAATAGCCACCATCAGAAAGAATAAAATGAGGACTTTCCTCACCGGGTTTAGTGTGGCTTGGGGGATTTTTATGCTGATGATTTTATTGGGTTCAGGCAATGGTTTAAAAAATGGTGTTTCAGAAAACTTCATGCGTGACGCCATTAATGCCATGTGGTTTTGGAGTGGCGAAACAAGCATCCCTTATGAAGGGATGAAAGAAGGAAGGCAAATACGACTGGATAATGACGATTATGAATTAATTAAAGATCTTCCAGGAATTGAATTCACCTCGGGAAGATATTACATCAATGGAAATACTTTTTCCTATGGAAGCGAATACGGAAATTATACGGCCATTACCTGTCATCCCGAATTAAAGGAAGTTGAGTCAATTGAAATTATCAATGGAAGGTTTATAAACCAAATAGACATAAATGAGACTCGGAAATCTGTTGTGTTGGGAAAAGATATCTACGATGCGCTTTTCAAAAATAAAGAGGCCATAGGGGAATATGTCAGAATAAACAAAATTCCATTTAAAGTCGTTGGAATTTGCAAAGAAAGCGGAGGTACGCGTCATCGCAACGCCTATCTTCCTGTCTCAACCGGCCAAAAAGTATTCAACGGAGCCAACCGTTTAAACAATTTTGCGTTAACCATAAATGCCACAACCATAGAAGAGAGTAGAGCTATAGAAACTGAGATTCGGGAACTTTTAGGGCGCAATCATAAATTTGATGCCACTGATCGATCAGCGCTCGGTTCTTATAATAAGCTAGAAGATGTAATTGAAACCATGAAGATTTTCACGGCTATCAATATTTTTATCTGGATTATTGGTATAGGAACATTAATAGCTGGTGTTGTGGGCGTGAGCAATATTATGCTGATTGTGGTAAAGGAACGCACAAAAGAAATTGGAATTCGTAAAGCAATCGGAGCAAGCCCATCATCGGTTATTGGTTTAGTACTTCTTGAATCTATCCTAATAACAACCATTGCAGGTTATATTGGATTGGTTTTGGGTGCTGGATTAATGGAAGGTTTAAACTTTATAGTTGAACAACAATATGCCGCATCTGCTGCTACCAATGGTGGTAATGGTGAAACATTATTTAGAAATCCAACAGTAGATTTGAATATCGCGATAGCAGCAACAACCTTGCTAATTGTAGCAGGTGCTGTGGCAGGATATATACCTGCTAAAAGAGCAGCCAGAATTAAACCTATTGAAGCCTTACGCGATGAATAATATTGTGAAGACGATGTATGGTGCTTCGTCTCCTATTGAGTAAAGACGATGCATGCATCGTCTCTAATTAACAAAAAATAAAAATGTTTGATCTAGACCTTTGGAAAGAAATATTAAGTGCCCTCAAAAAGAACCGCATGCGGAGTTTTATGACTGCATTTGGTGTGTTTTGGGGAATCTTTATGCTTATTGTTATGTCGGGTGCTGGAAAAGCATTGGAAAATGGCGTAATGGGTGGAATAAGCGCCTTTGCTTCAAATTCTGCATTCTTCTGGACTGAACCTACAAGCAAGCCCTACGACGGCTTCCAACGTGGCAGAACATGGCAATATAAAAATAAGGATATAGAATACATCAGAGCAAATATCAGCGACGTAGAATATTTATCTCCTCGCCTTTTTGGATCTAATTCCCGATCGGGTGACAATACCATTCGAGGCAAAAAAACAGGCGCCTTCAATATTTATGGGGATTATCCAGTATTTTTCAAAATCGATCCATGGACACCTATTAAAGGGCGACTAATTAACGATATCGATATACTTCATAAGCGCAAAGTTTGTATCATTACAGAACGCGTAGTGGAAGTGATGTTTGCAGAAGATGAAGAACCAATTGGCCAATACCTCAAACTAAATGGTGTATTCTTCCAAGTGGTCGGTGTTATTCATCCCGAAACTCGTGTAGGCATAGGCAGTGGCAGAAAAGAAGATACGATTATCATTCCATTCACTACTATGCAAGTAACCTATAATTTAGGCGACGATGTTCACTTTTTCTCCGTTACATCCGATCCCGGAGTACCTGTTAGTAAAGTAGAACAGCGCTTGCAGGAATTATTAAAAGATCGTCATCACATTGCTCCCGATGATAGACAAGCTATAGGCTCATTCAATATTGAATTGGAATGGGTAAAATATATGGGATTGTTTACAGGTATTCAAATACTAACTTGGATAGTAGGAATTGGTACTTTGCTTGCCGGCGTAATTGGCGTAAGTAACATCATGTTAGTAATTATTAAGGAGAGAACACACGAAATTGGTATTCAGCGGGCCATCGGTGCAACTCCCGGAAAAGTGATTACTCATATCGTTGCCGAAAGTGTATTCCTTACGGTAATGGCTGGATATATAGGTTTGGCACTTGGAGTTGGATTGCTTGAATTAATGAACATGGCTTTGCAATCTAATCCAAACCCCGATGATATATTCTTCCGCAATCCAGAAGTAAGCTTTCAAATGGCTTTAGCAGCACTTATAGTACTTGTTTTTGCAGGAATATTCGCGGGATTAATCCCAGCCAAAAGAGCAGTGAGTATTAAGCCAATAGATGCTATTCGCGATGAATAAAAAAAGAGAAAAATAAAAAAGCATAGAAATATATAAAAACAGATTGTCATGAAAAAAGTATTTAGAATTCTACTTATAATTATCCTAATAGGAACTTTTGGAGGAACCATGTATTTCCTCTACAATAAATCAAAAGCACAACCTGATGTTTTTGAAACAAAAAATCCATTTATCAGCAATGTAGTGATGAAAACAGTGGCGACAGGATCGGTAAAACCACGCTTTGAGATTGAAATTAAACCTCAAGTGTCAGGTATTATTGACGAACTATACGTAGAAGCTGGAGATATGATAACCAAAGGACAGGTTGTGGCCAAGATTAAAATTATCCCCGATATGGTTACACTTAACTCTGCCGAAACGCGTTTAAATCGTGCAAAAATATCTTTTGAAGATGCAAAGCTCAATTACGATCGTCAGCAAAAGCTATTTGATAAAGAAGTGATTTCCTATGTGGAATATAAATCAGGAAAATTAGCCTACGACTCCGCAAAAGAGGAAATTGAAGCAGCCGAAAATCACCTTGAACTCATCAAAAATGGAGTAACAAAAAAAGCGAAAAGCGCTACCAATACTTTGGTAAGATCTACTATTGATGGTATGGTTTTAGACGTTCCTGTAGAAGCAGGTAATTCTGTAATTCAGGCAAATACTTTTAACGATGGAACAACTATTGCTTCTGTTGCCGATATGAAGGACATCATTTTTGAAGGTAAAGTAGACGAAACCGAAGTAGGTAAAATAAGTGAAGGCATGCCAATCGAACTCGAAATTGGCGCTATTGATAAAGAAAAATTTGCCGCTCTTTTAGAGTATATCTCACCCAAAGGAGTGGAGGAAAATGGGGCTATTCAGTTTGAAATTAAAGCAAATGTCCATTTAAAAAAAGGACAGTTTATTCGGGCAGGTTATAGTGCAAATGCAAATATCGTTTTGGAAAAAAGAGACAGCGTATTGGTCATTCCAGAAGGATTGCTAAAATTTAAGAATGACACTGCTTATGTCGAAATTCAGATGGAGGAAGAGCAACTGTTTGAAAAGCGCTTTGTAAAAACGGGTCTTTCTGACGGTATTAATATTGAAATTACTGAAGGCTTGAAGAAAGAAGACAAAGTAAAGGGTGAAAAAATTGATCCGAAGAAATTATAAATAACAATCTGAGAACTTTGTATAACTTACTGTTGGTCATCTTATACGTAGTGAAAGATCTTTATAATATTAACAATTAATGCTTTAAGATTATCCACTGTGATCGAAATGACCCAATCATTTTGTTTTTCAAAAGTCTCAAACTATTAAAAAGTAGTTGCAAGGAATTTCAAAATACAATCTTTTCATACAGTCGTAATTATCAGCCTTTATGCTAAAAAAATACCTATTTTAGCTTGCAATTATCCAGTTAGGAAATACCCTTGAGAAATAGTTTTGGCAAACGAAAGTATTAGTATCAAGGATGTTCTCCCGAAAAACGGGACAAGCTATCTGGCAATTGAAATATAAATGATAGGCAGATGAAAAATTATCAAACGGAATTTCTTTCTCAATACATAAGCAATTTACGCATCAGTAAAAGCATATCACGCTTAGCATATCAGGCAGGAAATGCACTTTATTTAAACAATCAATGTGTTCTGCAAAGTCGTGAAGGTGAACATTTTGCCTTTACCGTTGAAGATGATTATCAAGATTTTAAAACGGATATTTTCTTTGACGATGACAATAAAAAAATAGAAATGCTTTGCAATTGCAAGGCGGAGGGCTTTTGCTCGCATAAAGTTGCTGCTTTGATGCAGCTTCACGAAGATTTGAGTCAGGAATTAGATCAAGATCCAAAAGCAGGGATGAAATATACACGCGAAGGGATGATAAATCGCGTGATGGCAGAGCGTGAAGAAAAGGCTAAAACGGAAAAATTTCAGTTGGATTTTGCCGATAATATCTATGGTGAGCATTTAATTACAAACCAACGTAACAAATCCTATACACTCACCTTCTATGATTTCGAAACAGAGCAAGGTTATTGTTCCTGTCCCGATCATCATACCAATAAATTAGGAACCTGTAAGCATCTGATTTTTGCTTTTGATTTGTTTAAAAAACAGTATGTCAACAAAGCGCTGCCGGTTCAGGATTTTCCTTTTTTAGAAGTGTTTTTGCATCCGCTGAACGAGTATAGAATCGCTTGGTTTTATCCCGGGAAATTAGCTCCTGAGATTCAAGAACTAGTAAATCGTTTTTTTAATAAAGAAAAACAAATATTAGATAAGCAACTTATACTATTTCAGGATTTCATCGCGGAAGCTCAACAATACAAGTTTATTAATATCCGTCCTGAGGTTATCGAAAAAGTGAGAAAAGAACTTGATCGCCAGTCGCTAATCGAATTAAAAGCAAAAAATCCTTTGGATTTTGATACGCTGAATATAGCCATTGCTCCTTTTCAAAAAGAAGGGGTAGAATTTATCGTCTTTAATAAAAGTGTTATTTTGGCCGATGATATTAGTTTAGGCAAACCTCTGCAAGCCGTTATAGCTGCTCAGTATAAAAAAGAAATTTTCAATTTTAAATCAGCTTTAATTATTTGTCCCGATTCGCTTATTCCACAGTGGCAACAAGAAATACAAAAGGCAGTAAAACAAAAATCAGAATTATTAAAGGCAGACACAAATACTGGAAGTTTTGATTCATCTTCTGATGTGTATTTCAAGATTTTAGGTTTCGATGATTTTTCAAGTCAATCATTTACATTTGATCATTTTGCACCTGATTTGCTTATTGTTGATGAAGCGCAAAACATAAGCAGTTTCGATTCTGATTTAGTGCGCATCATTCGCGGAATTCAATACAAGCAATTGCTTATTATTACAGACAGCAAGCCCGAAAACAACCTGATGCAATTATACACTATGATTGGTTTGGTTGATAATACAATGCTTACTCCCTTGTGGGAATTTTCTTATCAACATTGCTTATTCGATTCAAAAGTGTTGGATGAAATAGTTGGTTATTATAATCAGGAAACCTTGGTTAAACGACTTGAGCCCATCATGCTTAGGCGTGAAAAAGAAGATGTGCGAGATCAATTACCAGATCCAAATCAATTGAAGGAGAAAGAAAAATTGAGTGTTTCGCAGGCATCATCCACTCAGCAAGTTGATTTGGATAGTGTTCAAAAGCATTTAAATGCCGACAAATACCGTCAAAAAAGGAAATATCAGTCCGGTCAAACTTCTTTATTTCCATTAAGCGATAAAAACAAAAAGATAAGTTTAAGTGGGGAAGAGCATAAGGTTTTTGAGCGTCCTAAAATAAAAAAAACAGTTAGTGAACCGACTGTTGAACGCCTTTTGGCGGAAGCTCATTCCTTTTTATCCAGTCTCTATACTCTTCAAACGGGCGAAGATTTCCCATGGAAAACGGAAGATATCGATATAAAAATGAATGAGAAAGAAATTGTTTTGCGTATAAAACGAAAATGATTTAAAAATGATAACTTTATAGCTTAATTGAAATTTTGATTATAACCACTGAACAATATATAGAAAAAATTAGCGCAAGACTTCAATCTGATATTTCAAGAGAACATTTTTATAGCGCAATATTTTATCAGCGTCTATCAGCTAAATCTGCGGGAACATTTTAATCAAGACGTATTTTTTCCGCAGATAACGCAGATTACCGCAGAAACTATTGAATTTTAAAGATCCCAAAACAAAATATCTCTCTCAGGCCAATTATTAGTTCTTAGAAAAGAAATACATTTGCGCAATGAATTTTATCGATACGCACAGTCATATTTATTTATCAGATTTCGACGAGGATCGTTCTTTGGTTGTTGAGGACGCTTTGAAAGTGGGAGTGCAAAAGATATTACTTCCCAATGTGGATAGCGGCACCATAGATTCCATGCTCAGACTGAGTCAATCTTTTCCTGATAACTGTTTTCCAATGATGGGATTACACCCGACTTCCGTAAAGGAAAATGTGGAAGATGAGCTCGCCATTGTGGAGAAACTGTTAAAGGAAAATACGTTTATCGCCATTGGTGAAATTGGAATAGATTTGTATTGGGACAAAACTTTTTTTGCTGAGCAGGAAGAAGCTTTTCGCTTTCAGGTTGGACTGGCCAAAAAATACAATCTTCCCATTGTTATTCATTCACGCAATTCTTTCGAGGAATTGTTTTTTCTTTTAGATGAACTTTACACGCCTGAATTAAAAGGCGTTTTTCATTGTTTTACCGGAACTGAAATGCAAGCGCATAAAATCATCAATGATTATGGTTTTAAATTGGGTATTGGCGGTGTGCTTACTTTTAAAAACTCAGGTTTAGATGAGCAGATAAAAAATATTGATATAAAGCATCTTCTTTTGGAAACTGATGCTCCTTATCTGGCGCCTGTTCCTTATCGTGGCAAACGAAACCAGCCGGCTTATATTCCAATAATCGCACAAAAATTAGCCGATATAAAAGGAATTTCCATCGAAGAAATTGCGGAAATCACTACACAAAACGCCAAAGAATTGTTTAATTTGAAATAAAATATATGGAAACCAGAGCCGCCATATTGGTAATTTATACCGGAGGAACTATCGGAATGTTTAAAGATCCGGAAACGGGTTCGCTTCGTCCTTTTAATTTTGATGAGCTATACGATTATATGCCCTCCTTGGAATTGTTCAAGTTTAAGATTGATTCCTATTCCTTCGATCCGATTATTGATTCGGCCAATATTAATCCTGATTATTGGGTAAAACTGGTAGAGGTTATTTCGGAGAATTACGAAAAATACGATGGATTTGTCATTTTGCATGGCACAGACACGATGAGTTATACCGCTTCGGCTTTGAGTTTTATGCTGGATAATTTGAATAAACCCGTAGTGATAACGGGCTCTCAATTGCCTTTGGGAATGATTAGAACAGATGGGCGTGATAATTTTATTAGCAGTCTGGAAATTGCAGGAGCAAAATCAGATGATATTCCAATGATTCCTGAAGTGTGTATTTATTTTGAAAATCAACTCTTTCGGGGAAATCGCACGCATAAATTTAATGCTGAGAATTTTGATGCTTTCAAATCGGTTAATTATCCTACACTTGCAAATGTTGGTGTTTATATTAAGTATCAGGAGCAGAACATTTTAAAACCAAATTTTAAACGATTAAAAATCAATACCAAACTCGATAATAATCTGGTTGTATTGCACCTATTCCCGGGTATTTGTCCCAAAACGATAAAGGCTATTCTGTCTATCGATGGATTGAAAGGCGTTATTCTGGAAACTTATGGAGTCGGAAATGCACCTACTGAAAAGTGGTTTTTAGAAGCTTTAAAAGCTGCGCTGGATGCCGGAATTCTGATTGTGAATATAACGCAATGCCGTGGTGGTTCTGTCGAAATGGGAAAATACGAAACCAGCCTCGATTTGGTCAATATGGGATTAATCAATGGCAAAGATTTGACCGTGGAAGCAGCGCTCACCAAACTTATGTTCGTGCTTGGACTGGATGTCTCAAACAAAGATGCCAAAAGATTGATGGAAAAGAATTTAAAGGGAGAAATCCAAGAAGATTAATTTCTTGCAAAGTGAAACAATCAAATTAATTACCTTTGTAAATCTTCGTGATTTCCTTTGCGTTTCCTTAGTGGTTAATTAAAATTTTTACCACGAAGTAACAAAAGGATACACTCCCATAGGGATGCCTTTGGCAAAAGTCACACAAATAAACAAGGAATAAAAAAGCCTATGTTATCAATAATAGTTGCAATAGCCGAGAACGGCGCCATTGGAAAAAATAATAATCTGATTTGGCATTTGTCGGACGATTTAAAACATTTTAAAACACTAACGACCGGTCATACCATCATAATGGGGCGTAAAACATTTGAGTCTCTTCCAAAAGGAGCATTGCCCAACCGAATCAATGTGATATTAACCAAAGATAAAAGTAAGATATTTCCAAATTGCATCATGCTACATTCTATTGAGGAAATTATTGAAAAATACAGCAAGAGCAAAGAAGAGTATTTTGTGATTGGAGGCGGACATTTGTATAAAGACCTGCTGCCTTTTTCCCAACGCATTTATCTAACTCGTGTTCACCAAAGTTTTGACGCCGATATTTTTTTTCCGGAGATAAATAAGGAAGAATGGACCGTGGAAAGTGAAGATTACCATTCTGCTTCTGAAAAGAATGAATTTGATTTTTCTTTTATTAATTTGGTAAGAAAATAAGATGAATAGTCTTCAATTTCTTTGCGTCTCTGCGCCTTTGCGTGATATTTTTCTCGCTAAAGCCGTTAAGAGTCGCCAAGATAAATTGGGATTAACTAATTTGGGGAGCGCGACAAAAAAAACTACTCAGTCATGGAAAAACATATACTTTCAAAATCGACGTTTATCAAAGGACATCAATGTTTAAAAGCTCTTTATCTCCATAAAAAAAGATCTTTTCTTCGCGATAAACTAAGTCCTGAACAGCTAGCTAAATTTAAACGAGGACATAAAGTGGGAGATATGGCGCAAGAGATTTTTCCGGGAGGAATTGATGTCTCTCCAAAATCGCCGTCGCAATATCAAAAATCGGTTATCCAAACTCAGGAGCTCATTGCCGAAGGTCAAACCATCATTTATGAAGCTACTTTTCAGTATAATAAGGTGCTTGTTATGCTCGATATTTTGGTAAAAACTGAGAAAGGATGGGAAGCGTATGAGGTAAAAAGCTCGCGCAGACTTTCAGAAACGTATTTTACCGATGCTGCATTGCAATACTATGTGATTACAAATAGTGGTTTGGATTTAGCAACTTTTTCTTTGGTTTATGTCAACGAAAACTATCGCCTTCAAGAAGAAGGAAATATTGATGTTGACCAGTATTTTATCAAGCAGGAAGTAAGTGCAGAAATAATAGCAAAACAAGCGGAGATTGCAGAAGAGATTGAATCAGAATTACAGATTCTAACAGAATTGCATTCGCCCAAAATCGAAGTGGGATCACATTGTTTTTTCCCATATTCTTGCGATTTTTTTGGCTTTTGCTGGAAAAAAAGATCGACGGATTTGTTTAAGCTTCCGGCTTTAAGTAAGGCCGAAAGAACAGATTTGTTAAACAAGCAGATTTTAAGTTTGGAAGATTTGAGAAATGAAAAATGGAATAATCCGTTGGCTGAAAAACAACTGAACAGTTTAATTACCAATGAACCTTTTATTTCTAATAATTTAAAAGTGATTTTGTCTACTTTGCCAGTAGATACTGCTTATTTGGGTTTTGTTTCACGACAAGCAGCCATTCCTTATTGCATGGGCGATAAACCTTATCAGAACCAATTGCTAAGCTATAGCTTTATCACAGATCAAACAAAGCAAGCTCTCTTGTTTTCGGGCAAATGTGATGATTATGCGGCTTTTGTGGAACACTTTATTCAGGAATTGATCTCTACGCCGAAAATTGTGGTGTATGATAAAGAGCATCTGACAGAACTTTTAAAACAAGTTGCTGAATTTTTTCCAGCTCTTTCGAGTCGGATTGAACAAATAATTGCGAAAGTGTGGGGTATAAAGCAATGGATTTTAGAAGGAGAATTTTACTTTCCGGGTTTGAAATACGATTTGATTTTTAAAGACACTTTAAATCGTATTTTGAATATAACCCCTTTTGCAGGAAAGCCTTTATCTGCTGATGTTTTGGCTGTGAACATGTTTGTACAAATGAATGAAAGCACCAATCTTTTTGATGCCACGAATGAGGATAAAAAAGCAATTTTGACTTATGTTGAGCATATTGCCATATACACGCAAGAGCTTGCAAATGTTTTAAAACAATAAGTTCAGAAGTAGTGCTGGGACAAATTTAAAAACGTCCGATTTTCTTCATTAGTATTTTTGTGAAATTCTTTCAAAAGGTGCTTTTCGAAAAAATAATAGAGAAAAAAGCAAAAACACTTGATATCGCCTAAGGTATAGTTGTAAATTGTGCTTGTGTATCCGTTTGATGTTTAGTTAAATGAATACTTTAATTAACGCAATATTCACATTTTCTTACAAAAGGGTGTTCTACTCAATTTATTTTTCATTTTAGAATGATTGTTTTTTTAGGTGTTACTACCTGAGATGGATGAAACTTGCATTAATTTATTATCAGCCCTAATAAAGGTTGATAATTATAACAAGTTATCTGAGTAAGAAGCAAAAAATTATTAAACATGTGGAAATCTATCAATTTTAAAGGGCTGTT
>JAGGUP010000004.1 GCA_021158405.1 Bacteroidales bacterium | reverse complement strand
AAGATGCATTTGTAAGCGAACTAACGGGATTAGAAAAATATACAACTTACCATGTTCGTGCTTTTGCAACCAATAGTGCAGGTACTTCTTATGGATCTGATATTGAGTTTACTACTTTAGCAGATATCACAAAGTTGTGGATTGTTGGAAGTTATAATGGATGGGACAATAGTGATAATGCTATGTATATCGAATCTACAATTGCTAGCGGTGCTGATGCCGAAGGATACGTTTACTTAACAACTGATGGCCTTAAACTAACCCTCGATCATAGCTGGTCAGATGCTGCTACTTTTGGAGATGACGGAACTGGAAAACTTACCAATGGAGGTAATAATATTAGCGTAGCTGAGGATGGTTATTATTTAATTAAAGCTAATCTTGCTGATATGACATACTCCCTTACCAAAACAGAATGGGGTGTTATTGGAAGTGGATCTCCATTAGGTTGGGATGATGAAACTGCTTTGACATACAATCCAGCTTCTCTTACTTGGCAAGGTGTTATGCATTTAACTGCAGCTGAAATTAAATTCAGAGCTAATCATGATTGGGGCTACAATTACGGAAGCTCAACTAGTGATGCTAATTTAAATGATGGTGGAGATAATATTCCAGTTTCTGTTGAATCTGATTATTCAATTTCACTGGATTTAAGCCATCCAAACGCCTATACATATAGTGCCAACAGATGGGGTTTAATAGGTGATGCAACTCCCGGTGGTTGGGACAATGATACTAACATGACTTGGGATGCAACTAATAATGTATTCACAGTTACTCTTGATCTTATTTCTTCAGGTAGTTTTAAATTCCGTGCTAATGATGGATGGGATCTAAATTATGGTGGTGATGTGAATGCGCTTTCTGCTGGAGGTGATAATATAACAATCGCTTCTGATGGAAACTATACGGTTACTTTCGATCCTTGGGGTTTAACAGCAACTGTTACTCAAAACTAATAATTTTTTAAATTTTCTTAAAGCCCATTCGTCAGTTGACGGATGGGCTTTTTTTGTACTTTTACTTTTTGAAATCAAATTACTTGATGATGCGAATTAAACAATTATTCTTTTCTACGATTATGATAATGATGTCTTTAACCAGTTTTAGCCAATCTTATAAAATAAAACATTTAGAACCCGCTTTTTGGTGGACAGGCATGCATCATAAACAATTGCAAATTTTAGTTCATGGCGATAAAGTGAGCGAACTTACGCCTAGCTTCTCCTACCCTAACCTGCTTCTCGATTCTGTTGTTCGCACAAGCAATCCTAATTATTTGTTTTTGTATCTTAGTATAAATGAAGCTACTTCTTCTGGAAGTTTTGATATTGTTTTCAAAAAAGAAAAAAAAGAAAAACTTCGCTATACCTTTGAATTAAAACAAAGAAAAGAAAATTCTGCAAACCGTATTGGCTTTAATAGTTCGGATGCTATGTATTTAATTACTCCCGATCGTTTTGCCAATGCCATTCCAGAAAATGATGAAGTAGACAATCTTTATGAACGGAAAGACCGAAGCAATCCTTTTGGAAGACATGGAGGCGATATACAAGGAATTATAAATCATCTGGACTATATCCAAGAAATGGGATTTACTGCTATTTGGCTAAATCCTATGCTTGAGAACAATCACAAACGATCGAGCTATCACGGATATTCTACAACAGATTACTATAAAATAGACGACCGATTCGGTAGCAATGCAGATTATGTTCGATTGAGTGAAGAAGCTTCAAAACGAGGCATCAAACTTATAATGGATCAAATTATGAATCATTGTGGACTTGGACATTGGTGGACGACCGATATGCCTTCAGATGATTGGTATCACTATGCATCCGATGTTAAAATCACAAATCATCGCAGAACAACACTTCACGATCCTTATGCAGCAAAAAGTGATCGTGAGCTATTTGAAGATGGCTGGTTTGTAAAATCTATGCCGGATCTAAATCAATCGAACCGCTTATTGGCCGATTATCTAATTCAAAATAGCATTTGGTGGGTAGAATATGCTGATCTTGGAGGTATTCGTCACGATACACATCCTTATTCCGGAAAAGAATTTATGGCTGAATATACTTGTCGGATTATGGATGAATATCCCAATTTTAATATAGTTGGCGAAGAATGGAGTCCAAATCCTGCTGTTCTGGCAAAATGGCAAAAGGGTAAACAAAATCCCGATGCTTACATAAGCTGCCTTCCTTCTTTAATGGATTTCCCTTTACATATGAGTCTGATACGCGCTTTGCGTGATGAAGAAAATTGGGAAAAAGGATTTATCAGTCTCTACGAAATGTTGAGCAATGATTTTTTATATCCAAATCCTGATAATCTGGTTATTTTTCCTGATAATCATGATATGTCCCGCTTTTTTACTCAAATTGATGAAGATTTTGATTTATTCAAAACAGGTTTGATTTATATTGCAACGATTAATAGAATCCCGCAGATTTTTTATGGTACCGAATATCTGGCAACAAGTCCGGGCGAAAGAAATGATGGAAAAATCAGAAGCGATTTTCCAGGGGGGTGGAAAGGTGATAAAATAAATGCATTTACAGGCAAAGGTTTGACCGTTCAACAAATAGAGGCTCAGAACTTTACACGTAAATTATTCAACTGGAGAAAAGAAAATCCTGTTATTCATAGTGGTAAATTGGTTCATTTTGCACCCGAAAAAGGAATCTATGTTTATTTTCGATTCAATGCGAAGAAAACGGTTATGGTGATTCTAAATAAGAGCAAGGAAGAAACTGTTTTAGATACAAAACGATTTAAAGAAATTATAGAAAAATTTACTAGTGGTAAAGATATTATCACCGATAAGGTTTACAATCTAAACAATCTGAAAATTCCAGCCAGAACATCTTTAATATTAGAACTTTTTAATTAGGGACTTTTAGCTTTTCAGCATAATAGTATCAGAACTTATAATCCTCCCTAACTGGATGGAAAACATCTATAATCTTGCAATGCGTAATTGCTTTGCCTGAATGTCGTGCATTTGATGGAATAACAACAACGGCTCCTGAATATAGTTTTAATATCTTGCCTTCAAGCTCCAGTTCAAACTCGCCTTCAATAAGATTCATTATTTGTTCTTGAATATGAGCATGTTCCGGCATTAGAGATCCCGCCACAATGTCCCAATAGGCTGTTGTCATATTTTCCGCATGAACAAATATTCCATGAAAACCAGGGATGACTTCTTTGGAACTTATTTCATTAATATTTATCTTTTGCATAAGTCTGCTTTATACTATTCTTATCTTTCCTTTTCCTTTGGAAGTAAAGTTACCAATAATTTTGGCGTCAACAATACCTGCTTGTTGTAAATCGAGCAAATAGGTTTTCGCGATGTCTCTGGGCAATGCAACTAAAAGTCCACCCGAAGTCTGTGCATCGCACAATAGCAACTGATTCGTACGACCGTGATTCCCAAAATCTATATCCTCCTTAACATATTCCAAATTATTAAATGTTCCGCCGGGAATTACTCCTGCCGTGGCCATATTTTTGGTTTCTCGAATAAAAGGAAGTTGATCAAACTCGATATCTACATCGCATTCCGAAGATTTAGTCATTTCCCGCAAATGCCCTAATAGTCCAAAACCAGTCACATCCGTGCATGCGTGTACATCATATTTCATCATCAATTCGGCTGGGATTTTATTCAACTGACTCATTATTAATCCTATTTCTTCAATTAAATCGTCTTCTAACATTCCCCTTTTTACCGCTGTTGATAAAATACCGGTTCCTAAAGGCTTGGTAAGCACTAAAACATCGCCGGGTTTTGCTCCTTTATTCCGAATGATCTTATCAGGATGAATAAGGCCACTCACCACCATTCCGTATTTGGGTTCAGGATCTTCAATGGTATGTCCACCCAAAACGGCTATTCCCGCTTCTTTTGCTTTGGCGTGTGCGCCTTGTAATATTTGCTCCAAAACACTCAATGGTAGAGTATCTTCAGGGAAACCTACAATATTTAAAGCAAAAATCGGCTTTGCTCCCATTGCATAAATATCGCTTAATGCATTTGCTGCCGCGATAGCTCCAAATTGATAAGGATCATCCACAATTGGCGTGAAAAAATCGAGTGTTTGTACTAAAGCCAAATCATCTGTTAAGCTGTAGACCGTTGCATCGTCCGAAGTTTCTGTACCCACTAAAACCTGTTTATCGAAAACGGGAGGTAAAGTCTTTAAAACTTGTTCCAATTTTTGAGGTTCAATTTTACAAGCACAACCTAAACCGTGTGTATAATGTGTTAGCTTTATTTCTTTTTGCTCACGAATTTCTAACTTAGCAGCTGTCTCTTCTTTTGGCATCAAACTTTTAACAGTAGAAATAATTTCTTCAGCTGCTTTTTTCATATCAGTCATTGTAGATCCTCTACCCGTAGAAAACCGAATGGTTCCCATAGCAAAATCAAGAGGAACCAACATAGCTTCCAAGACTGCTGAAACATCAATACTCTCGGAATGACAAGCAGCTCCAGCAGAGGCTGCAACACCTTCCAAACGATCGATTAAAGTATTGGCTTCAACGCGCGGAAAAGAAATACTTAAGGTATTAGGTAAGCGTCTTTCGGGATGTCCATTCAGCTTGATTTTTGGTAGCGATTCTTTTAAAAGTTGATGCAGATAATCGCGGGTTTCTTTATAATGCCGGGCGTTTGCCAATAAATTCTCTTTTGCTATTTCACAAGCTTTTCCTAAACCAACAATTTCTAAAACATTCTCTGTTCCCGCTCTTAGGTTTTGTTCGTGATCAGCTCCGTGCATGAGTTTTTCCAGATGAACTCCATTTCGAATATATAAAGCACCAATTCCTTTAGGAGCATAGAGTTTATGACCTGCAACACTCATTAAATCAACACCTAAAGCTTGCACATTGGATTCAATCTTTCCAATAGATTGTGCGCTATCCGTGTGAAAATAAATTCCCTTGCCTTTAATAATTTTAGCAATATCTGAAATTGGCTGAATACTTCCGACTTCGTTATTCGCATGCATAATACTAATCAAAATAGTCGTTGGACGGATAGCTGCTTCTAAATCGGCAAGACAAATAATTCCAAATTCATCTACGGGTAAATAGGTGATTTCAAAACCAAAACGCTCCAGATATTTGCAAACTTCAAAAACAGCAGGATGTTCAACAGAAGAGGTTATAATATGATTTCCTTTTTGCTGATTTGCAAATGCAATCCCTTTAATGGCATAATTATTCGATTCTGTTCCACCGCTGGTAAATACAATTTCTGAAGGCTCACAATTTAACAGTTGAGCAACTTGCAAGCGTGCTTTCTCAACCGCTAGCTTTGTTTTTACACCATAAGCATGAGAACTGGATGGATTACCAAAATAATCGTCAAGATAAGGACGCATGGCATCCGCTACTTCTTTATCAATTGGTGTTGTAGCGTTATAATCGAGGTAAATTTGATTCATTATTTTGAGTATCTATATGAGATTCAGTACTTATTAATATTATTTACTTGTATGACAGGCTTCCGTTTCGATAAATTGGAAAGCAACTTGTACTTCAACCTATCATCACCTTTAGTTTATTATTATTTGCTACAAAAATAGTTCTTTTGTTCTCAAAACCATTAACCTTTTCAAATTTACATCTAAAGGGCAAAGCCCCACAATGTATAAGCATAGGGTAAAGTGTAACGAAACTCTATGGCATTTTTTATACATTTCGGGCTTTCAGCCCTTATTACTGTTAACTACTATTATCACAGGCTTTTATTCCAATAAATTGGAACTTCAACCTGTGCTTTTACCTTTCATCCCTTTGGGATTCATACCTATATATCAAAGATAATTATTTTTCTTATTCAAATTATTCATTGCACTAATGAAATAAAAAGGGCAAAGCCCTGCAATGTATTAGCATAGGGTGAAGTGTAACGAAACCCTATGTTGTAAGGAATTAACAAAATAAGCCCTGAAAGGGCGATATGAAAACTATCTGGAGTAAATTGTTAATCCCAAACATATCGTTCATCAAACTCTATTTTATACTCATTAAGAAATTTCCGTAGTTCATCTTTAAATGATATATTTCTATGATGTTCAGGCTGGTTTAATATATAATTTTCTACTACCGATACTTTTGAGGAACTTACTGAAAAAGAACCATATCCATCTTGCCATGAGAATTTTTCTATACCTTGTTTTTTCATCCATTTTGAAGATGAAGTTTTTATTTTAGAAATTAATTCAGCAATAGTTATCGTTCTGGGCAAAACACACAAAATATGAATATGATCAGGATTAGCATATAGTTCATTAACATAAGAACCAATGTTTGCTAAAGTCCCAATGATATAAGAATGAAGATCCTTCCGAACAGAATCAGTTATAAGTGGCACACCATTTTTTGTAGAAAATACACAATGCACATATATTTTAGATAAACTCTGTGGCATAATTTTTTGTTTTATTTTTTACGTTTCGGGCTTTCAGCCCTTCAAAAATAAATTATCTTAGCCATAAGCTTACGTTCCGAAAAAATGGAACTACAGCCTGTGCTAACACCTTTTATCCCTTTGGGATTCAAAACTGAATATCAAAGATAAATCTTTTTTCAACATATTATTCTTTGCATAAGTGATATTAAAAAGCCCTGCAATGTATTAGCATAGGGTGAAACGAACGAAACCCCTGTGTTAATATATAAATCTACACAAAAGTCCTGAAGGGATATAATGTAAATGTGTTTTAACCTTACAACATCCTAATTCACAAGCTTCTGTTTCGTAAAAAAAACGCAACTAAAACAATATTTCGTCTATACAAATTTTATCTTATCCAAAAGAAGTTGAGCCGTTTTTTCCGGTTCATCTTTTTCAATAACAATATTAATTATAGAGCCTGGAACACGTTTTGAATTCCCATGTTCATAACCTTTATCGTAATAATCAAGCGTGACATCGGCAACAAAAGTATAATTTTCCAACTGAATGGCATCAAGACATTGCTTGGTGTGTAAACCTCCTAACCTGCGCTCAATTTTATGGACAGCATCTTCTAACATTGCTTTATCAATAAAAGCATATTCCTTTACCAATCGCTTAATACGCTCCGTTTTCGGAATAATAACTCGCCACACTTTGGCTGTTCGCATTTGTTTAAACAAGGGATCGGGAATATTATTCATTCCAAGCGTACGACTTTCATCCTCCACCCAAATCCGTTTTGTTTTGTCGAAGCTCAACCAAGCTTCAGCCAGCTTATTTTCGAAATGCTCATTGGTAAGCTGAGGCAGCTGACCAATAGTACCAAAAGCAGAGCCTTTGTGGTGTGCAATGCCTTCGATATCCAGAAACTGCTCACCAGATTTTTCTATTGCTTTTAAAATATCTGTTTTCCCACTTCCGGTATAACCACCAAGAACAATCAAATTTGCCGTCAAGCCAAATTGCTCACGGATATAGTGTCGGTATCCTTTATAACCACCTATTAAAGTAGAAGCCTTCAATCCAGCCGTTTCAAATAGCCAAGCCATACTTCCTGAGCGCATTCCACCTCTCCAGCAATGCACCAAAACCTGTTTGTCCTTGGCCACTTTCTTGGCCTTTCGAACAAAATCTAACATTTTTGGGCCAACAATTTCTAAGCCCATTTCTACAGCAAATTCTTTACCTGCATTTTTATAACGAGTTCCTACTTTTACTCTTTCTTCGTTTGAAAACAGCGGAATATTCACAGAACCAGGAATATGACCTTGCTCCCATTCTGCTGGAGTGCGCACATCGATAACAGGTAAATATTGAGCCTGCTTTAAAAATTCTTCGGCAAAGATTTGTTTTGGCATAATATAAATTTAATAAGCTAATGTGATGATGTGCTATTGTGTTAATGTGTTGATACGAGATACGATGATGTGTGCTACCTCATTAACCCATTAGCACATTAATTCATTATTTCAAAGGAGAATCTGGCTCTTTAGCCATATGATTATACGTCAGCTTTTCAATTAAACGCGGAAAGAATTTCTTAAGGGTAACGGATAATTTCCCTTCTACAAAAGTAAGAATAAGCTCTGCTTTTCGTTTCTCGACTGCTTTCGCAATTCGGAAAGCAACTTCTTCTGAAGTCATCATCTTGCTTTCATCACGTGGTGTTTCGCCTTGCTGACTACCATCGGCGACTAAAGCCGATAAACGTACATTAGAAGCCGTAAATCCAGGAGCAGCAACCAATACGTGTAAATCTTTTTTCAAGTTCTCTACACGCAAAGTATCTAAGAATCCACGAACCGCATATTTTGAGGCCGAATAAGCAGATCGGGCCGGAAGGCCCAAATAACCTGCAATAGAAATAACACCTACAAGTGATCCTTTGGTTTCCAAAAGATGAGGCAAAGCGTATTTAGTACAATACACTGTTCCCCAGAAATTAACATCCATAACTTTTCGCATAACATCCAAATGCAAATCGTTAAAAAGCGCTCGCATTGAAATGCCGGCGTTGTTAATCAAAATATCAATTTTACCATAACGCGCCACGCTCTTTTCAATCAGATTCTGACAATCTGTTTCGTTGGTAACGTCTGTTTTTACTAGTAAAATATCTTTCAGTTTTGGATCTAAATCTTTAGCGATAACCTCCATTGCTTCACGATTACGCGCCGCCATAGTTATTTGATACCCACGTTTAAAGTATTCATATACAAGGGCTTTTCCAATCCCAGATGAAGCTCCGGTAATAATCACATTTTTCTTTTCCATCGCTTATATTTCTTATTCATTATATTTTTTTGGTAAAGAATAGCCAAAATTATGTCATTCTAAAGGATTTACAAAATTGAATCTAATCTTTATGGTTTATATCTTATTTGATGGCAAGCTTTTTTTAATCGCACCTGATATTACAAATTTAAAAGACTTACACTAAAAATAAATACCGCCCTCATCCCAATAATGGGGTGAGGGCGGTTTAATGTAAAGCTGTTTTTATTTACAATTTATAAGTCAAAGAAAGGTGACCTATTAATGTTTTTAATTCACTCGTACTACCGGAAAATTCGGATTGTACATCGCTGGGATCTGTCGCTGTAAGTTTATTATTTAATCCAGCTTCAACAGCAGCATTCACTAAAAATTTATTGCTAATTTTATAAGATCCTCCCATAGTAAGATGCTGCATTACTATAGCAGGAAAAATAGCAAATACATTCGATTCTGGTGTTGGATTACTGTTATAAGCATAGCCCAGTCTATAAGTAAATTGATCGGTAAAAGCATACTCACCTCCCACTTTTAGTGTGACATTGTTTTTCCATTTTAAAGGGAAATCAAAACTAAAACCAGTTCCACCTATCATGGTATTGATATTTGAATTTGTTCCATTGGTCATGGTCATTTCCATTTTGTCAAAAGCATTTGCCCAATTGGTCCAGACTACATCAAAAGCAATATTAAATTTAGGGCTCGTCTGGTAGGACATACCATAACCAATAGATAGTGGCATTTTCATTTTAAGATCGAGATCGTACTCGCCTACAACACCTTTTGATAAATCAATTCCCATTTGGGCAAAGTTAGCACCAATACCTGCTAAGGCTGTTTGCAAAGGCACTCCACTATAATTAGGATCTTGATAAAAACCATAAACGGCACGTCCCATGGCATCTTCAAATTGCTTAGACATGTCCATGGTGGCTTTTCCTTTTTTGAAATTAAGAGCAATGGGTAAATTAAAATTAAGGCCGATGGAAAGTTTAGCATTGGGCTTATAAGCAATTCCAACTTTTCCCGTCCAACTTATTGTACTCAAATCGCTCATGTTTGCAGAAGCATTAACTTCCTGATAACCAAAACCTCCTTGAGAAGGATCCATAGAAAATAATTGTCCAAAGGTTAATCCCGGCATAGGCGCACCTTGCATAATTGAGGGGTTCATCCCAAAAGGCATTTGGAATTCCATCAAACTATAGACCGCATGAAGCGAAGCTCCTATTGCTAATTTCTCATTCAATTTAAAAGCTACCGAAGGACCAAATTCCATAACAGCGAATTTAGAATGATAATCTTGCAGATCGTAAGCTCCTTTTAATGGATAATAGGTGTTATTCGCTGAATTAAGTTCAAAGGTTTGGGCGCGATACAGTTCATTCTTCAGAGAAAAATCAGCGCCCATACCTCCTTGAGTAAAAACGCCAAGGCCCCATGTCCATTTCGAATTCTCTTTTCCTGACTTATTTATATATCCCAAATTAGGCATTGGAGAATGGCCTGTTTCACCGTCTTTATCGTTAATTGTATTTTTAAAATGCAGATTGGATTGCATCAAAGATAGTCCGACATCGACTGAAGCATCTTTTACAAATGCCAAACCTGCAGGATTTGACATCATTAGTTCATACGAATTAAAAACGCCGATAGATGTTCCTCCTCTTCCTGCACTTTGAGCGTCGTTAGAAATCATAATAGTGCCGCTTTGGGCATAAATACCCATTGAAATGGCAAGGGCAAAAAATAATAAATAATTTTTTTTCATTATTGTTAGTTTGTTGATTATTAATTGTTTATAGATCTATTGTTTGATCATCTTTTTTTTATATTCAAACATACAAATATATAGATAATTGATTAACAATGTTATATTTTTAACAATAGAATCATTCTAAATTTCAATCCACTAATCGGCACTGTTTTACAACTGTTTTGCTTAATTTATCTCGCCTTTTAGGCCAATAACAAAACAGAACGAAAGAAAACTTGTGTAGAAGACTCCTTAAATTAAGAGCCTTATTAAAGGATTGTAACTAATTAGTGTACTAAAAAAAAGAATGGATATGGGTTTTCAATAATTATCATTTAATCTTTGTGTGTTTGAGCTTCTCTGAGTAACTTTTCCCGAAGGGATTCCTTTGGAAGTGCAATAGCTATTTCACAGAAGTACGAAGGTGCAAAGAAATGAACTTCCTTGCAGTTGAGCTATCGAATTATCGAGCTATTACAAGTCTATAAGTTTAGGTTTGACTCCTTCAATTCATTCACAAAAACTCCAATCTGCTCTTGATTAAAACCCTTTTCTAAAGCAGCTTCTTCCAAAGTTCCCCAAATAGGTTCACCACAAGCAATACATCGAATTCCCTTTTCAGATAAATACCTTACAGAATGCGGATAATGAGTTACCAAATCTTCGATTTCAATCTTTTTGCTGAGCTCTATTTTCGACATCTTAATTCAAAATATAGTTCTTGACAATTCCGGCGACAAACTGGTTTTCACCCGACATACATAAAATATCTTTGGTTTCCGAAGGCACTCTGCCATAGACAAAGTGACTATTCCAAATATGTTCGATATACCAATCCGGTTCGTTTTCCCAACGACTGTCCAGAGTTTTACGATTTAAAAAGGTTTCTTTCGAAATTTCAATAAATATTTTCTTGTCGAATAGCGTATAGATTTCCGGATTGTTGTATACCAGTAATCCTTCAGCAATGATATAATCGTATTTTTCCTGTTCTTTTAAGATCTCATTTCGAAAGAAACTAAAATCAATAGTTTCTGGTCTTTCCCAGTCTATTTGTCCTTTTATTAAAGGCATCTTCGCTTTAGGAATAATATATTCGTCCTGATGCAGAATTTTAACGGTATCGTCAACAAACCAATCATTAATGCGCTGGGCTAAACTGGTTTTTCCTGCCCGACTTACTCCTCCTATGCCAATAATTTTACCCATTCCTTTTAAATCGTGGCAAAAATACAATTATTTGAAAAATGTCCAAAGCTTTCCTTTGCTTATTGCAAATACCCAAATCGCTTTAAATCGCGTTCGTTATTGCGCCAATCTTTTTGTACCCGAACATAGAGCTCAAGAAAAACCTTTTTTCCAAAGAAAGCTTCCATATCGATACGTGCAGCAGTACCCACTTTTTTAAGCATACTCCCCTGATGACCAATGATAATTCCTTTTTGAGTATTTCGAGCTACATAGATATTGGCTCGCATCTTGATTATTTTTTCTTCCTCTTTAAATTCCTCTACCTCTATTTCCGTGGAATAAGGAATTTCTTTTTGGTAATTCAGAAGAATTTTCTCGCGGATAATTTCTTGTGCAAAAAAGCGTTCTGTTTTATCCGTCAGCTCATCTTTAGAAAAATAAGCAGGCGACTCGGGCAATTTTTCTAAAATAGTATCTAGCACTTTTTCGATATTGAAATTATTTAAAGCCGACATGGGAATCACCTCTGCCTTTGGCATTTTCTCTTGCCAAAAAGCCATCGCATCCACAACATCTTCCTGATTGGATAAATCTATTTTATTTATCAATACGATAGTTGGAATGCCCGATTGATTAATCCTTTCGATAATCATATCGTTCTTGATTCTTTGCTTCACCTCCACCAAATACAAAAATACATCCGCATCCACCAAAGCCGATTCCACAAAATTCATCATACTTTCGTGAAGTTTGTAGGCAGCATCTACTATCCCGGGAGTATCGGAATAAACGATCTGAAAATCTTCTCCACTTACAATACCCATAATCCTATGACGGGTAGTTTGGGCTTTAGAGGTAATAATAGAAAGTTTCTCGCCAACCAAAACATTCATCAAAGTTGATTTTCCCACATTGGGGTTTCCAAGAATATTAACAAATCCGGCTTTGTGACTCATAAAAGTATGCTTCAATTTTTTGCAAAGATAAAGCTTAATGTGCTCATGTGCTAATGTGATGATATGTAGAATCAGGCTGGAAATTCAAGCCGCTAGAGAGATTCATCCGATCACTTTCTTTAAAAGTCACCTAAAGCTAATCTGTTGATACGTTTTTCGTGCTTTGTAGTGATCGGATGAATATCTCTTTGGAAAATCCGATTCCTTTTGCAAAATTCATCCGATCACTTTCTTTTAAAAGTCACCTGAAGCTATTCTATTGATACGTTTCCTGTGCTTTGTAGTGATCGGATGAATATCTCTTTGATCATTATTATAGTATGATATTCGCTTATAATTGCCTCCAAGGACATAAAACCAGATGTTTATTAATTACTCGGAAATATGATTTTCTATCCAATCAATCAGGTCAGCGAAAACTTCCTTACGATTAATTTCATTGAGTATTTCGTGCCTACTGTCTTCATAAAACTTATAGCTTACATCTTCTATTCCTGCTTTCTTAAACGTATTTAATACTTCGACAACACCTTTTGTATTATCACCTACAGGATCTTTTGCCCCTGCAATGAGATGGATAGGCAGCGATGTTGAAATCTTTTCAATATTTGAAAATCTATTTATGTTCTTGATGCCTTTTAGCATATCGTTAAAAAAACCAGACGTAAAAACAGTCCCGCAATAAGGGTCCGCAATATATTTATCTACTTCTGCATTATCGCGACTTAACCAGTCAAAAGTTGTACGATTTGGCTTAAAAGCCACGTTAAACTTGCCAAAAGAGAGTTTATCGAGCAGAGGACTTTTCGTCTTTTTTCCGTGCAAAAGACTTTCTATTTTTGAAACAAGAATGCCCACATTTCCTAATAATCCCGGATTGCCTGCCGTACCTGAAAGAATTACACCATTAATTTCCTCACTGGAAGAGAAAATATATTCACGCGAAAGAAAAGAACCCATCGAATGACCGAATAAAAAAACAGAAACTCCCGGATGATTTTTTTTGATGATGGCCGTTAGATTTTTCATATCTTCTACTACTCTATTCCATCCATCAAAATCGGCAAAATAGCCCAAATTTTCTATATTTCCGGCTGTTTGACCATGGCCGCGATGGTCGTTGGCATATACCCCAATATTTACAGCATTTAAAGCTTCGGCAAAACGCTTATATCTTGCGGAATGTTCAGCCATACCGTGACTTATCTGCACGATTGCTTTTATATCTGCTAAATTCTCAGGAAGCCATTTGTTTGTAAAAATCTCTTTTCCATCTGAAGCTTGAAATCTAAAGGTTGCTGTAGTCATAATTTTTTCTTTTTGTTGTTTGTCAGCTGACGGATAATTTTATTTATCAATTGAATCTCTATCTTTTTAAACAATTTAAAAACAATGCATTTCGGTAAAGATAAATAAGATTTACTTATTTTGAAAACTATTTTGACAAGATGACAAATTTTTTGTTTTTCTATGTATACTGATTTTTTTGTATTATTGCGTACTTGTTCATTAATCTAAAAGCATGAGGAAAGCGATACTCTATATTTATACACTCCTCGCTTATATGGTTTTATATCCTTTTACCTTCCTCATTGTTCTTCTGATTTTGACCTTAAATACGTTTAGTTTTAAAAAAGCCATTCCATTTGTAATTCGGTTTTGGGCTAGTAGTACATTTCTTATTATTGGCAAAACTTTCTCTATTGAAGGAAGAGAAAATCTGGATAAAAGTCGTAAATACATTTTAATGGCCAACCATTCCAGCATATTCGACATTATGGGAATTATGGCTATTTGTCCGAATATTGTCTGGTTTGGGAGAGCAAATCTGATGGATATTCCTGTATTTGGCAAACTGCTGGAAGCCATCAATTTTATTCCGATGAAAAGCACGGATCTTAAAAACGCCAAATTCATGATTGAGCAGTTGGTTAGAAGTACAGAAAACAAAACAGTAGCCATTTTCCCGGAAGGTACCCGAACGACCAATGGAGAAATGAACAATTTTCGAAAAGGTTTTCTACATGTGCTCAAAGCAAGCCAACTCGAACTATTACCCGTAAGTTTAATTGGGTTCTATGAATATAAACCCAAAAACAGATTTTATTTTGATTATTCTCAGAAATTATCTGCAAAAATACATGCTCCCATTCCTTATAGTGAACTTAAAAATCTGGAAGACAAGGAAATAATTACAATAGTAAAATCTAAAATTGAATCCGGAATCTCTTTGAACAAATCAAAAACTAAATAATGGGACAAACTAATCAAACAAAGTGGGCTTTTATTGTAAATCCTGTCGCCGGTAATGGCATTTCTTTACTGGCAGAGCAGGAGTTAAAAAAGCAACTCGAAAAGCGAAATATTAACGCTGAAATTGTTCATACCCAAGAGCATGGTCATGCCAGTATATTAGCCAAGGATCTGGCTGATAAAGGTTTTACGCCTATCGTAGCGATTGGCGGGGATGGTACACTTAACGAAATGGCTAAAGTCCTTATCGATTACCCTCAAGTCACAATGGGAATCATTCCGGCAGGAACAGGAAACGATTTTGCACAGATACTTGGGATGACTACTCATTTTGATGAAAAAGATTGGGATGTATTTTTCGAAACCAATGCTCATGCGCTTGATGTGGGCAGATGCAATGGGAATTATTTTTTTAATGGAATGGGATTAGGCTTTGATGCGCAAGTAGCTTCCGAAAATTATGATGCATCAGGAAAGCTAAAGGAAAGCCATCGAGGTAATTATATTTGGCATATTCTTAAGAACCTGTTGTTTTTCAAAGCTCAAAAAATGATGCTCAAAACCAATGGAGAAAGTAAAGAGAAGGTTTATTTTATGCAAACCATTGCCATTGGAAGAAGATTTGCAGGCGATTTCTTTTTAACTCCAAAAGCCATTGCTAATGATGGTTTACTAGACATTTGTATGGTGGATAAATTAAATTTGTTTCCACGGCTTTCCATTTTATTAAAAGTTCCCAAAGGAGCTCATCTTTCGCATCCTAAAGTACATTATTACCAAACTGAAAAACTGCATATAGAATTAGATAGAAAGACGGCTTATCATTTGGATGGGGAGTTGTTTTTTGATTCCCAATTTGATATAGATATTCTACCTAAGAAAATCAATTTTATATACAAGCCTGAAGGGAATCATTTTTTTACGGGTGAATAGAATTAGCAAGTTTTAGATTAAATTGGTAAATTTTTATGGCAAGAATAGAATTGTGCCATTTGGCAGCTAATGTGGGTAGAAATTATTACAGACAATGATTTTATCTCGTCCCGTATGGGACGGAATCTTTTATTTTCCTTGATTTT
>JAGGUP010000106.1 GCA_021158405.1 Bacteroidales bacterium | reverse complement strand
AACGGGCTCCTGAACTAATAAGCATGTACGATATTCATCTTGCTTTTGAAACCGGAATCTGTGTAATTGATTGCCTTTGTGAAGGAACTGATTGTGATAGAAAAAATATTTGTGCTGTTATTGATTTTTGGGAAGGGTTGAATACACAGATTATTGATTACTTAAAAGGTGTAAGTCTGGCAGATATTGCCGAGAAAAAAATCAAAATATTGGGAGATATTAACTGAGGGCTTGTTATGAAATAAGTTCTCTGAATCAGGCGAAGTTATTTTGTTCGGTAATGAGGCAAAAAACGCAGGCATAGCAGAGATACGGCGAGGCTTTTTAACAAAGTTAGCGGGCAAAAGAACGAGCATAAACGGAGTAGTTATTTCGCAACAAGCTCTAAGGCAATTTTCTTCCTTTCGCAAGTATCCATAAAGCATACCAATCTTCTCTTGATAAGTTTACATTCAAAGCAATGGCGCTTTCTTCAATACGTTTCAAATTTGTAGTTCCAATAATGGGTTGGATATCAGCTGGGATTTTCCATAGCCAAGCCAATAAAATTCCTGACACGCTCGAATTGTATTTTTCTGCCAATTCTTCCAGTAGATGAAAGGTTAATTTATCCTTTTCTTCCTTAAAATCAGATTTTCTGTATTTGCCTTGAGCTAAAGGGCTGTATGCTTGGATACTCATTTTATTTAGACTGGAAAAAGTCAATAAATTATTCAGCCCGGCTTCTTTTGGCGATTCTTCTCTATTTACCCAGACTTCCAGATCGAGGAGAAATGAATGGTCTAAACTTAGTTCAATCTGATTGCAGTTTAAAGGTTCATCTAAGAAAGATTGCAGGTGCTGAATTTGCGCTACGGACATGTTACTCACTCCAAATGTATTTACTTTTCCCGATGCTTTTAGTTCTTGTAATGTTTGGGCTAAATCTTCCATCGAAGTTAGCGGATCGGGTCGGTGCAAAAGCAAGGTATCCAAATAATCGATGGATAACCGCTTTAAAATTTGATCGACATGATCTAAAACATAGTTCTTAGAAAGATTATAAATGCTGGATTGCATTGGCCCCGCTTGTAAAACAATTCCCGTCTTTGATTGTATAAAAAGAGTTTCGCGCAGCGAAGGATTTCTTTTTAAATAATTGCCAAAAACTTTTTCAGCTTTACCAAAAGTATAAATATCGGCATGATCAAAGTGCGTAATTCCGGCATTGATTGCTGTCTCAATTACTTTATCCGCTTGTTTTTGAATATTTAAAGTCAGAGGCGAAGAATCCCACGAACCTCCTAATCCCATGCATCCGTAAATAAGTTTTTTCTCGTTCATGCTAAAATATTTTATGGCTTAAAAGTACTAAAAAGTATAGTTGCTGTTATTTAAAAAAGCGATTGATAATTGTTGTTTTCATTTGTTTATATTTTATGAGCGATTAAATTTCTTGCTGCAATGATAGAGCCTGAAAATGAAGCGAAAATGAAGACATCAATTTTTTGAATAAAAATAAAAACATCAAAATTTTGCTGCATTAAAAAATGGTTTACCTTTACAGCATTATTTGTGGAAAGATTTGATTTGCTTGCAACCACTTGAAAAAAATGCTAAAACAAAGCGTTTCTCTGCTGTTCAAGCCAATCAAATCAATTTATTTTACTTAAAAAAAACATGCAGATGAGCTATTTATTTACATCAGAGTCTGTGTCTGAAGGACATCCTGATAAAGTATCCGATCAAATTTCCGACGCATTACTCGACAATTTTTTGGCTTTTGACTCAGAATCGAAAGTTGCTATTGAAACATTGGTCACAACCGGGCAAGTTATATTGGCCGGAGAGGTAAAGTCGAACACCTATGTAGATGTTCAACAAATTGCCCGTGAAGTAATTAATAAAATTGGTTATACCAAAAGTGAGTATATGTTTGATGGGAATTCTTGTGGAGTTTTATCAGCCATTCATGAGCAAAGTGCCGATATCAACCGTGGCGTTGATAAAGTAGTGAAAGAAGAGCAAGGTGCTGGAGATCAAGGGATGATGTTTGGTTACGCTTCTCGCGAAACAGAAAATTATATGCCATTGTCTTTGGAGCTTTCGCATATTTTGTTGTTGGAGTTGGCAGATCTTCGTCGTGAAGGAAAGCAGATGACTTATTTACGTCCCGATTCTAAATCGCAAGTAACCATTGAATATTCCGATGATCATATCCCTCAGCGGATAGATACTATTGTAGTTTCAACGCAGCACGATGAATTTGATGCTGATGATGTTGCAATGGTTAATAAAATTAAACAAGATGTAATAAATATTTTGATTCCTCGAGTTTTAGTTAAGCTGCCCAAAAATCTACAAGCTTTATTTAATAAAGATATTATTTATCACGTGAATCCTACCGGAAAATTTGTAATTGGAGGTCCTCATGGGGATACCGGATTAACTGGCCGTAAGATAATTGTTGATACTTACGGAGGAAAAGGAGCTCATGGTGGAGGTGCATTTTCGGGTAAAGACCCATCCAAAGTGGATCGTTCTGCCGCTTATGCTGCTCGTCATATTGCTAAGAATATGGTCGCAGCCGGTATTGCTGATGAAATGTTGGTACAACTTTCTTATGCAATTGGTGTTGCAGAACCTGTAGGTATTTTTGTTGATACGTATAAAAAATCAAAGGTTTCTTTAACCGATAGTCAGATTGCTCAAAAGGTGCGACGTATTTTTGATTTGCGTCCTGCTTTTATTGAAGAGCGCTTGAAACTTAGGAATCCAATCTATTTGGAAACAGCAGCTTATGGACATATGGGAAGAGCGCCAAAAGTAGTTACAAAGGTTTTTGAATCGCCTTATTCAGGAAAAGTTGAAATAGAAGTTGAGCTATTTACTTGGGAAAAACTCGATTATGTGGAAAAGATAAAGACTGCTTTTGATTTGTAAGCAATCTTTTTAAAATATAAAGGCCCAATTCGTCCACTGACAGATTGGGCTTTTTGTTGTATTTTTAAGTCTTGCTTTTTGTCTTAGATTATTTCATTATTTACTATATTTACGCTACTTCTACTAAAAAAAAATATTAATGGTTGACGGAATTGTTATGAATTGCGTCAGTTTAATGACTGTATTGGGATTTTTTTATGTCAAAATTTTTCTAATTCGTTTTCCCCGGATAAACTTTTAATGCTTCTTCCAAAACTTTCATCGAAGCCGCTAAATCTGTTAAGTTTAGAACATAGGAAATACGTACTTCATCTTTTCCTGATCCTTCAGTAGAATAAAATCCACTAGCTGGAGCCAACATAACTGTTTGCTTTTCGTAATTAAAATCTTCTAGTAACCATCTACAGAATCTATCGGAATCATCAATTGGTAAGCGAGCTACCACATAAAATGCTCCTTTAGGATTTGGACAAAAAGCACCAGGTATTTTATTAATCATTTCCACAACCACATTCCTTCGGTCTAAATATTCATTTAAAACTTCATTGAAATATTCTTGTGGGGTTTCAAGTGCTGCTTCGCTAGCAATTTGACCAAATGAAGGAGGACTTAATCGTGCTTGAGCAAATTTCATTGCTGTTGACATTACTTCCTTATTTTTCGAAATCATACATCCTATTCGAAAACCGCATGCGCTATAACGTTTAGAAACGGAATCTATAAGAATACTGTGTTGCTCCAATCCTTTCAAATTCATTACCGAGTGATGGGTATTTCCATCGTAAACAAATTCTCGGTAAACTTCATCAGCAATTAAATATAAATCGTGTTTTAAAGCGATGTCTTTCAGTGTGCTAAGTTCTTCTTCGCTATACAAATAACCGGTTGGATTATTTGGGTTGCATACCATAATCGCTTTTGTCTTTTCGTTAACAGCTTTTTCAAATTCAGCAATGGGAGGTAAGGCAAAACTACCTTCAATATCACTTTTAATTGGGTGAACAGTTACTCCCGAATTGATCGCAAAACCATTGTAATTTGCATAAAATGGCTCAGGGATAATGATTTCATCACCGGGATCCATAATACTTTGGATAGCAAATAAAATTGCTTCAGAAGCTCCTGCTGTAACAATTATTTCGTCGGAGGTGATGTGAATATTTTTGGTTTTATAATAGTTAGTCAATTTTTCGCGGTAGCTGGCATTTCCTGCTGAGTGGCTATATTGAACAACCTTTTCATTGTAATTTCGAATAGCATCTAAAGCAACTTCAGGTGTTTTAATATCGGGTTGGCCAATGTTTAAATGATATACTTTCACTCCTCTTTTTTTTGCAGCTTCTGCATAAGGAACCAACTTTCTAATAGGTGATTCCGGCATTGTTTTTCCTTTGGTTGAAATTGAAGGCATGTTTACAGTTTTAATAAAAAATCCCGATGAATTTCATCGGGACAAAGGTCTGAATTTTTTTGTTTGAATTATAATAAACTAAGCATATTATTAATCGATTTTAAATTTTATATATTCCTTTGCTTTAGTTGTTGCTTTCGCCACAACTTCACCTTGAATACGAACGACTACCATAGGTTTTTTAGCATTAGAGAATATGCTAACTGTTTTGCTAAAGCGGCCTAGTCTACGCGTATCGTATTTTACTTTTATGGTATCTTGTTGTTGACTCAATAATGGTTCGCGCGACCATACAGGTATTGTACAACCACAGGAAGAACGTACTTTTGAGAAAATTAATGGCTCTTTCCCTGTATTTTTATAGATGAAATTATGATTTCCATCACTATTTTGTTCGATAGTGCCGTAATCAAACAGTGTTTCTGTTAAAGAAATTATTGGAGCATTCGGGTTTTCAGGTGCTGGAGTATGAGTTGCGTTTTGAGCAAAAACTGTTGCTCCACTAGTCAATAAAACGAATAAAATAAAAATTACTTTTTTCATATCAATATAGATTAATTAAGTGAATTACAAATATAGGCTCTTAATTTTAGAAAAACAAAAGCAGGTTGATCAAAAAAGGTATATCGCTTTACATGCGTTCGGGAACATCAATTCCTAAGAGTTGCATCGCTTTTTTAATATTTTCAGCCACAAAGATTGAAAGTGCTAATCTGAAGTTCTTTTTAACTTCATCTTCTTCTTTTAAGATACTAATCTCCTGATAAAATTTATTATATGTTTTTACCAAATCGAAAATGTAATTGCTTATTAGCGCAGGACTGTATTGGTCTCCGGCCTGTTTTATAATGGCTGGATAGTTATACAAATGTTTAAGCACATTTTTTTCTTTTTCATCCAGTGTTTTAGGCCAGCTTGTCGAAGGATTGATTTCTCCAGCTTTTCGTAGAATAGATTTGATGCGAGCATAGGTATATTGAATAAATGGGCCGGTATTACCGTTAAAATCAATCGATTCTGTTGGATTAAACATCATCTGCTTTTTAGGATCTACTTTCAGGATAAAATATTTTAAAGCTCCAAGACTAACAGCGTGGTATAAATCATTTAATTCGTCTTGGTTAAAATCTTCTGTTTTACCGAGTTCTTCAGTAGTCGCTTTGGCGGTTGCATACATTTCTTCCATCAACTCATCAGCGTCAACAACGGTACCTTCACGCGATTTCATTTTGCCTTCCGGAAGTTCAACCATGCCGTAAGAGAGATGTTCAATACTGTTGTACCAAGGTTTTCCTAAATTCTTCAGCACCCGTTTTAATACATCAAAATGATAATTTTGTTCGTTTCCAACAACATAAATCATTTTATGCGGTTCAAATTCTTCGTGACGCAATTGGGCAGTACCCAAATCTTGCGTCATATAGACAGAAGTTCCATCAGCACGCATCAAAAGCTTTTCGTCAAGACCTTCATTGCTTAAATCACACCAAATTGAACCGTTTTCTTTTTTGACTAATACACCATTCTTTAGTCCTTCAAGAACCAATTCTTTTCCTAATAAATAGGTTTCAGATTCGTAATAGATTTTGTCGAAATCGATGCCCATATTTTTGTAAGTAACATCAAAACCGGCATAAACCCAAGCATTCATTTTCTCCCAAAGGGCGCGAGTTTCGGGATCGTTTTCTTCCCATTTTAAAAGCATTTCTTGTGCTTCTTTCAATAAGGGAGCTTCTTTTTCGGCTATTTCTTTTTCGATTCCTTGATTGACTAAAACCGCAATTTCTTCTTTGTATTTTTGATCGAATAAAACATAAAAATTCCCTACCAATTTATCGCCTTTTGTATTGGAATTTTCGGGAGTAACAGCATCGCCCCATTTTTGCCAAGCCAGCATCGATTTGCAAATATGAATACCTCGGTCGTTGACTAAATTGACTTTTTTTACATTTTTACCATTTGCTTTTAGGATTTCGGCAACAGAAAATCCCAACAAATTATTCCGAATATGTCCTAAATGAAGCGGTTTATTTGTATTGGGCGAAGAATATTCGACTACGACTTTATCCTCCGGATTGATCTCTGTATGTCCGAAATTCGTATTATCCCCATTTTTTTTCAAAAAATTGATATAAATATCGTCTGAAATAATAAGATTTAAAAAACCTTTGATTACCTCAAAATCAGTGATGAAATACTCGGTTTCTTTTAAATAATTTCCTATTTCAAGAGCTGTTTCTTCAGGTTTTTTCTTAGATAAACCACTGAAGCCAAATACCACAATCGTATAATCGCCATTTTGATCCTTGCGTGTTTGTTGTAAAGGGATTTTATTTTCATCCAGTCGGGTTCCGTATAAATGTTCAATGGCTTTTTGAGCTGCAATTATTATTTTATTTTCAATATTCATTCTTCTTAATTTGGCTTGCAAAGATACACATTTACTGTTTTTATCAATCAAACTCATCAAAGCCATTATATGGAATATCATCATCAGGATCGTGATCGAATGGATCAACTCCAGGAGGGTTGAAAAGTCCCCATCTATCAATGATATAATCATTTTGGTCAAATCCTTTTACCCAATCTATGAAAAGCAATCGATATTCTTCAATCAATTCTCTTATGATGGAGAAGTATTCTGTATTTTTAAAACCGAAGCTTTTTAAAGAATGTTGATGAAGTATAAGGTCGTGTGCAGCTTTGCGAATAAGTGTAGCCGCTTCCATTTTTATATCGTAAAGTCCACCTTGCGCTCCGGCAACCTTAACTGTTAATTGCATTGCATCGCTCATCACCCAGCTTTTTATAACAAGCAATCGTTTGTCGTCTTCCGGTATCAAATCGGCAATCTGATGAACAACTGCCCATATCTCTTTCCCTTTTTGATAAATAGGAAGGTCTTTTACATCAATCTCTTTTTCATCGTCTTCGTCTTCAAACATCATATTTAAATTTTAATAATTCTTCAAACGGATTTCCAAGCAAGCCCAAAAGCTGTGCAAATGCAGCTTCAGTTTTCATTCCTTCAGACTTCAATTTAATTATTTCAGCCTTAAATTTCGTATCTTTTTCTTTTAAAATAGAATATTCAATAATCATATGTTTATACGCATTTTGTTGATCTGAAAACATGTTTTGTCCAAAAATTTCAATATCGAAATCTTCTGTTTTAAACTTCGCGATAGTTGATTCTATTCCATTAAATATTTTCGATTTTATTTCAAATCCTTTTTTATTCTCAAACAATTCTAAAAGATGTTTTGAGAATTCGTAATGATCTTCACAGTAACAAATTATATCTAAATCACTTTCGGGCAAATCAATTTCAATGGGTATTGTTCCGGCTAATATGGGTTGATATTTTTTGAGGATTTCGAATATTTTCAATTCTGTTAACTGTTTATAAGCATCTATCTGTCTGGAATTTCCATATTGTAAATAGTCGATATTTTTGAAATTCGTCATAAGTTATTGCTTAAAAGGCAAATTAGAAATGCTTATTTTACTGCTATTCAAATGTATTAATTATTTAATCACAGCATTTACCCAAAAAATCCCTCCTTGAAATTGAGTAAATACAATTTCTTGGTTGCGCGGGTGAGTGCCGTATAAAGCCATCGTCCGTATTCAGTATTGATCATTTCATCAGTTACATAGCCTTGTTCAACAAATACAACATCCCACTGGCCTCCCTGTGTTTTATGACAAGTCATTGCATTTGCAAATTTTACTTGCAAAGCATTAAAAAATGGATTTGCTTTGGTGGCATTTATTTTGGCAGATCGACCTTTTAGATTGGGATAATCTTTCATGATTTCATTAAAGAGCTTATTATTTTCTTCATAGGTAAGTGCCGGACCTTCACTCATTATTGTGTCGAGAAGAAGGGTTACATCCAAATCCGGTTCTTCGGGATAATCAACCATACGAATGGTCACTTCAGCAAACTCAAAACCGTAAAACGATTTATATCCTTTCAAACGTTGAATTTCAATAATATCGCCATTGGCAATAAAACCTGCCTTGCTTTCTTCCGATAGCCAATAGTAATTATTTTTTACAACCATCATTAAATCACCATTTTGAATAGTTCCTTCTCTGAATAAAATTCGATTTCTAATTTCGCGATTAAAAATATTTGCTCTTTTATTAGATCGTGTTATGATGACAACATTTTCTTCGCCATAGGTATTGTATTCTTCGTTTAAAGCATCTTCCAAATTTTCACCATTCAAAGAGATGATATCCTTAAAATCAGCTAAATGAAAAAAAGGCGCAGTAAAATTATGGTTTCTTATTTGATTTCGAATTTGTGTAGCATTTTCAAGTATTCCGGAATCTTGCTTTTGACGCACCACTTCGGTCAATTCGATTTGGTAAATTTTAAGATTAAAAAAATGTTTTAATTCATCTAAGTCTAATGCAGGACTGAGTTCAAGACCAACGGGTGGGAGCTGAGCAGTATCGCCAATTAACATCAAATAGCATTGTTGATTGTTGTATACAAATTCGATTAAATCGGAGAGTATATCCTGTTTGCTAAACATTTGTCCGCCGGCTCCATTCTGCATTCCTTGCACCATAGAAGCTTCATCAACAATAAAAAGGGTGTTGCGGTGTTTGTTTTCTTTCAGCCGGCTTATGATTTGCCCCGACTTATTCATCTGATTGAAGTAAATTTTTTTATGAATTGTAAATGCTTGGTTTCCCGAATATTGTTGTAAAACCTTCGCTGCCCTTCCGGTAGGAGCCATCAAAACAGTACGCATTTTCATTGTGGGTAAGCTTTTTACTAAACTGCGCACAAAAGAAGTTTTTCCTGTTCCGGCATATCCTTTTAAAACAAAGGCTTTCTTTTCTTCCTCCCCATTTAAGAAATGACCAAATGTACGAATGAGTTCTTCCTGACCTGAAGTAGGTTCATGAGGAAAATATTTTGATAGAATACGATTTACCAGTGTAAGGTTCATAGGGTAATTAAAATGGATATCCAATTCCGAAGTTCCAAAAAATATCTGAGAAATGAGTTTGATCAACCACAATACGACTCCCTGCAGGTTTAGCCGGATCTCGGAACTTAATTGCAGCATCTAAACGAATAATAAAAAATTCAAAATCAAATCGGAAACCCAGACCCCCATCAACGGCTAACTGACTTGTGAAATTACTTAATTGAAAATGCCCGTCAGGGAAAAGTTCGCTTTCTTGCAATAACCAAACATTTCCAACATCAGCAAATAAAGCTCCTTTTAAATACCGAATAATAGGAAAGCGGTATTCAAAGGAAGCTTCTAATTTTATTTCTCCCATTTTATCAAACTCGTTCAGATTTGTTTCGGCGTATCCACCAGGGCCTAAAGTTCTATAAGCCCAGCCTCTCATTCCATTAGCTCCACCCGCATAAAAACCTTTTTCAAAAGGCAAAGCCGATGAATTTCCGTAGGGAACACCAAGCCCTAAAATCGCTCGGTAAATAAAACCTTGCTTATTGGGTATGGCATAAAAATGTCGATAATCTAACTCGCCTCTAACATATTGTGCGTAGCGAATACCGAAAAGCGTGTAATAACCTTCTGTACTAAGTTCCGCTTTAGACATATCATTAACCAAAGAAGCTAAATTTCCAGCCACCTCAAAACGGAACAGCAAATAGGTGAAATCTTCCCATTTATTCGATTTCTGCGTGTTGTAAGTCAAATTGTATTTTAAAGCGGCAATAAGGTGATCGGTATATTGGTCTTTGTATCGAATATTTGTAAGCGTATCTAAATTTGCTTGAAATTCAGAGCTTGGAAATATCTTAATGATACTTAAATCGATTGGAAAAAGGCGATGTAAGCCATTTTTACCCATATCCCATTCGTAACCAAAGGATGTAATTCCAAGATGCCTTTCATAACTGGGGCGAGTTTGGTAATTATAACTCAGCTGAAAAATGCTTCGAGGAGCCAGATATTTTGGGAGCAGTTTATGCTTAACAGGAGCTAAAAAATTAGGAGTTCGCAAACTTAAATACAAACCGTATTCTATAGTATTGAATAGCAAGTTGTCGTTAGTATTTTCATAATTGCTGTAGGCTCGGCTTTCCATAGCAGTCGAAAGGCGAAGACTTACCAGTTCTCCTCCGCGAAATAAATTACGGTTTGAATACACTAAATTGCCTCTCAATCCTAAATCCCCAGAAGTGTTAGTAACATCAGTCTCAATAGTATAGGATTGCGTTTTTGCTCTCGATAACCGAATAGTGACATCCAAAGGAAGTGTTTTGTTTTTGTCTAAAATACTGTCTTCAGCAAAGGTGATATTCACATATTTAAAAATGGGAAATTGGTTTAGCTTTTGATAGGAACGTTTTAATTCTTCAACATTGAATAAAGCATTTCTCCCTAAGAAAATGGACTTCCCAATCACTTTTGGCCGAATTTTTAAAATATTATAATAGATAAAATGATATCTGTCGAATGTACCTTCCTCCTTTTCCGATGGAATGTTAACCATCAATGTATCAGGTGCGTAATTAAACACCGAAAGTGGATCGTAATTTGGATAAATATAGATGTCGCGTAAGGAATAAAGCTGATGTTTTTGTTCTTTAGATTTGTTTTTTAGAACCGTAGTGGGTAAATTAATTTTACCAACAATACTCAGACTATGATTATTAAAAGCCGTATCGATAGCATATTCTATATAATGCTTATTGAATCGATAATATCCGTTCGAACGTAAATAATCAGTAATTCTGTCTCTTTCACTATCAAGTTTATAGGAATTATATACTTGGTTTGTGGTAATATAGCTCTCCCCAGAAATTTGGTCAATTTTATGGAGTAAAGTGGTGTCAGATGACCTCCATTCAAAATGATTGATAAGATAGGGCTTGTGGGGATCGACTAAATATTCAATATTGACTTTTTTACCTTTATAATTGTAATTAATATCAATTTCGGCATTGAAATAGGACAGATTATACAAAAACGATTTCATTTGTCGAGCAGATTCTTGTGCGGCAAATTTGTCGAGGAAAACAGGTTCTGTTCCGAAAAGTTTCATGAGCCAACGATCAAATCCGCTTTTTTTATCTTTCAGAGCATAATATATTCCTACATTGCTATAAAAAAAACCCAAGAATTTTGGTGTTGGTTGTTGAGAAAGATAATCTTCCAAAGGTGCGGAACGAATTGATTTATCCGTGTGAATAATGCTGTTTTTTTGCAAGAGAAATTCGTCATCAGCTAAATGCTTGCTCACATTGCAAGCACTTAATAGAATAAGCAGTAAACCTATAAGTACAAGATATATTTTATTTACTTTCAATGTATAAGATTAAAGAATAGCCTTACGAAAATACAATTATTTAATCATTATCCGGCTTTTTTGGAATTCTTTTCCTAGGTGGACGGCCTTTAGGGTAATAGGTAGGGTTATCATTGGAATTATCAGATGAAGATTTCTTCTCGCGAATTTCCCTCGTAAATTTTCTAACCTCTCTCTTTGGCCCCTCTTTTTTAGGCGGATAGCTCGATCTTTCACCACTTCTTTCAGAATCCGTTTTTCTATCTCGTCTGTCATCCGATTTATGGAATTCTCTTCTGGGCTCACGACTTTTGGAAGGATAGCTCGATCTTTCACCACTTCTTT
>JAGGUP010000114.1 GCA_021158405.1 Bacteroidales bacterium | reverse complement strand
GGTACGATAAAGGGACATAGTTTACAAAGTTAAAGGGACATAGTTTACACTTTTTAGGTTGTAATTTGTATTAAAAAAACAAATTGCTATGCCTTGGAAAGAAACGACAACTATGGAACAAAAAATTGAATTTGTATGTGAGTGGAGAACAGGAAAGTATACCATCACAGAATTATGTAAAAACTTTGAGATATCAAGACCAACAGCCTATAAGTTAATTGATAGGTTTGAGAAACAAGGTTTTGAAGGGTTGCGGGAACACTCAAGAACACCTAGAAAACACCCAAATAAAACAAATGAAAATATAATTAATGGTATTCTCAAAATAAAGAAAAAACATCCACGATGGGGAGCTAAAAAAATCGAGAGATTAATGTTTAACGATTTTACAAAAGACGATGTGCCATCAGTGGTTACCATTCATAATATACTAAAGAAAAATGGTTTAGTATGTCCACAAAAGCGTTTAAGAAGAGTAAAACCTGTACACCCTATATTTGATCCAAAGGAGTGTAATGAAGTGTGGAGTGCAGATTATAAAGGGAAGTTTTTGATGAGAAATAAGATTTATTGTCATCCGCTAACAATAGCCGACTCTAGGAGTAGATTTTTATTCACAGCCAAAGGTCATTATCACGAAACCCTAAAATTTGCTAAAGCTGAATTCACAAGAATTTTTAGGATATATGGCATTCCTCAACAGATACACACAGACAATGGCAGTCCCTTTGGTTCAGTGCGAGCCATTCAACGATTTACACGACTTTCTTATTGGTTTATAGAGTTGGGTATTATGCCTGTTTTTTCAGATCCGGCACATCCCGAGCAAAATGGCAGGCATGAACGAATGCATCGCGATTTAAAAGCTGCCTGTGCCAAACCTGCTGCATACGATTTAAAAGCCCAACAACGTAGCTTAAATCATTTTGTAAAGGAATATAATCATATAAGACCTCACGAAGCTTTGGGGATGGAAACACCTGCATCTATACACAGTTTTTCTACTAGACCTTTTCCCGAAAGAATACCTGAGTTTGATTATGAATCCAATATGAAAATATTAAAAGTAACTCAAAATGGAGCTATCAGATGGAAGTCTTATTATTGGGTGTATTTAACAGCTGCTTTGAAAGGTAAATATGTAGGTATTGAAGATTTAGGTAATGGAATTTGGAAAGTATTTTATAGAAACGTATTTTTAGGTTTCTTTAATGAAAATGAATTAAGAAATAAAGAACAATCGACAAGGTTAGAAACTAATTTAGTGTAAAGTCTAATCTTTAACTTTTGTAAACTATGTATCTTAACGAACATTAAAAACAGAGAAACGAAACTTAATAATAAAATATGATGGATACATTAATGATAATATTAATCGTGCTTTCAGCTATTCTATGGATTTGGGCTGTATACGATATTAACAAAACAAGAATTCGAAATAAAATTAGCCTATTGTGGCTTCTTTTAGTGTTGGTATTTCCAATGCTTGGACCAATTATTTATTTCCAAATGAAAAGAAGACTTTTAGCTAAATGATGATTGTTACTTGGAATTGCAATGGAGCATTGAGAAAGAAGTTTGATTATATTTCCGACTTCAATGCTGACATTTATATTATCCAAGAATGTGAAAACCCTGTAGAATCAAAGCACAAAAAATATCAGGAATGGGCTAGAAACTACATTTGGATTGGAGACTCAAAAAACAAAGGTCTTGGGATTTTCGCTAAACGTGAAATTGAGATTAAAAAACTTAATTGGTCAAACCAGTTTAAAGACCATTCCGTAAAATACTTCTTGCCTTGTAACATAAATAATGACTTTGACTTACTTGCTGTTTGGACACATCGAAATAACTCACCAAATTTCGGATACATAGGGCAACTGTGGAAATATTTACAAGTCAATAAAAGTAAACTAAATACAACAATGATTGCTGGAGATTTTAATAGCAATAGTATATGGGATGAATGGGACAGATGGTGGAATCATTCTGATGTCGTGAAAGAATTAAAAGAAGTCGGAATAGAAAGTTTTTATCATAAATTTACAGGAGAACAGCAAGGGAAGGAAACTAAACCAACTTTGTATTTTCAGCGAAAAATAGAAAGACCTTATCATATTGACTACGTTTTTGGCGCTCAAAAACTTTTTGACAGACTGAGAAATATTGAAATTGGACAGGCTCAAAAATGGCTGGTAATAAGCGACCATATGCCGATAAGTTGTGAATTTGAGAAAAAATAGAAATAACGACACGCCAACATTTTGTATAGTGCATAGGGCGATTAAGTTGTATTTGAAAAATTTGCGCTTTATTCAACCCCGCCGAAGCGCAGCTTCGACGGTTAGTCAAATTGCAGGTGTCAAACCTGCGCTCCGGCTACTTGCCGGTTTGACAGGAAAGTGCTTTTTAATGCCCTACGCACCATACAATTTACCGTTGTAGCCAATACAAGAAAAGAAAAACCGAGTAATAAATTGAAAGAGAAGATATATGAAAAGCCCACGCGAAAATTGCACATTTGTTTTTTTGCCGACACAAAAAAAGCCGACCCTAAAAAACCAAAAGAGCTATTTTTTGCCAACGCT
>JAGGUP010000022.1 GCA_021158405.1 Bacteroidales bacterium | reverse complement strand
TTTATAACCCTGCCGGATTATCAAAATTGTCTGATGGATTCCATTTTTCAATTAATAATCAGATTTTAGCACAAACACAAAATGTGATCAGTACATTTCCTTACTTAAATTCTCAGGAGTATGAAGGTACCGTTGCGGCTCCTGTATTTCCTGGATTTTATGGTGTTTACAAAAAAGACAAACTTGCCTTTTCTTTTGGATTTAATCCAATTGGAGGTGGCGGGGGAGCTACTTTTGATAAAGGATTACCAACTCTTGCAATTCCCTTTGCTAGTTTAGTGCCTGCTATGTCTGCACTTGGTGTTACGGGATATAATGCAGATTTGTTCTTCGAAGGATCTTCAATTTATTTTGGTCTACAAGCTGGTGTTACTTACGAAGTTAACGATATGCTTTCCGTTTATTTAGGTGCTCGTTATGTTATGGCTAAGAATACATATAAGGGATCTGTTAATAATGTAACTGTAACAACTCCAAGTGGTAATTTGGCTCCTGGTGCTTATGCCAATGGTGTTGCCGGTCAAGCTGCTGCTGGTGCTGCGCAAGCAGGTGCTGGTGCAGTTTCTGCACAAGCAGGTGGCGATGGACTTATTCAAATTGTTACAGGCGGCGGTGGCGCTTATACTTTTGCTCAATTGCAAGGTGCTGGTTTTATTACTGCTGAGCAACGCGCTCAATTAGAGGGTGGTTTGTTGGCTTTGGGTTCAACTCAAGCTCAGATTGATGCTATGTCTGCTTCAGCTGCTCAAAGTACATATTATGGTATGGCAACTTATTTAACTGGATATTCTGCTGAGTTAGCTGCTACTGCAACACAATTGTATGGAACTGCTATTTATTTAAGTGGCGTTACTGCTGATCAGAATCTTGTAGATGGGGATGTTGCTCAAACAGGAAGTGGAATTACCCCAATAATTGGTGCAAATCTTTCATTTTTAAACGATAAATTAAATATTGGTATCAAGTATGAATTCAAAACTAAATTGGATTTAGTTGATGAAGTAGTTGGTAATAATGGATTTATAAATGGTGGTACTGTAAGTGCTACGGGTGTCTTTACCCCAACTTATATGTTCAATGAAGGTGATATTACCAATGCCGATATTCCTGCTTTCCTTTCTATAGGAGCTGATTATAAATTAACTGATAAATTTAATGTTACTGTTGGTTACCATACCTATTTTGATGAAAAAGCGGGTTGGGCTACCAATGATGATGGAAAAGCAACCGTTGATGGAAACTTCCAAGAATATGGTGTTGGCTTTGAATATATGTTGACTAATAAGTTCTTAATAAGTGCAGGTTATTTGGGAACTAAAACCAATGCTACTGAATACTATCAAGATGACTTAAGTTATAGCCTCGATACTCATACTTATGGTGGCGGTGGCGCTTATATTATCAACGATATGCTCACTTTCCAGTTTGGTTTGTTCAACACTGAATATCAAGACAACACTTATCCTAAAGTAGATGATGGTACGGGTATTCCTTATAACGAGACTTACCAAAAACATACTTGGGCTTATTCTTTTGGCTTAGATATTAGCTTTGGTGGAAAGAAATAATAATTTTTAAAAATAAATTTTAAATGCCTGTCCTGATTATATCGGGACAGGCATTTTTTTATCTTATGGATAAAGTAGAGGAGTGTTTTAGGATCTCGTTGGAGACTTCTAAAATCAAAAATCGTTAATCGATATTCGGTGTTCATTTTTATGATAAGATTGAGATTTTTAAAATTAAAAAAACGTAAATCAATAACAGATACTTCCTCCTTCGTCGTCAGTATGACAAGAAAGCGCGCGTCATTCTAACGGAGTAGAGAACGGCTTTAGACCTCACCGAAGGTAATCTGTTTAGCATCACAGGGATAATGTCTACAGAGATATTTTCTCGCAAAGGGCTCCTTAACATGACAGCGGATTCTCCGCAGCTCTAGATTTTCTTCTTTTTCAATTTCTTTTACAAGATATTCTGATCTCCTACCACTTCCAGTCCGGCAACAGAGCTGCTATCAGAAAAGATCAATTCCCTTTTTTATTATAGACCCTTAATCGCAGTTTTGCATCTATACTTTCGGCTATTCTTCTGTCCATAGATCCTTTTAAAGGTGCCTTTAAAAGACCTGAATTATTACGGCTTGCTTCAATAGAATACGTGTTTTTTCGGTCTTTAATGCTAATTTTAATTTTATCTCCAACCGATTTTCCCATTTCTAATGAAACAAAATTATTATACGATATTTTAAAAGGTAAATAGCTTTGGTGATGGAATATATGTATATTTGTTCACGAAATCGATATGTTCACGTAACGTGAACAATGTAAATATGTGAACAAATGGAACAAAATACAATACATACAGCCATTGAAAACCTTCAAAATATATTGGGTATAAATGTGCTTTGGAAGCCTGCCGGACAACTTGATGGGAAATTGACATTCCACATAAATCAAGAAGAGATTATTCTTAATGTGGAGATAAAAAAAGAAATAAGAGCTCACCAGATAGAGCAGCTTCGATTTCTCAAAGAAAAATACATCGACCTAATTGTTGTAGCTGAAAAAATTTTCCCTAAAGTGAAAGAACAGCTAAGAGAAGAAAACATAGCTTATTTGGAAGAAAACGGAAATTTTTATTTAAAAAGAAAGGTTTTATGGTTTTGGATTGATAATAATAAAACTATCGAAAACGCTAAAGACAAAGGCAATAGAGCATTTACTAAAACAGGATTAAAAGTATTGTTTCAGTTTTTATTAGATAAAGAACTTATAAATAAAACCCAAAGAGAAATAGCAGAAAGAACAGGTGTAGGATTAGGCAATATTCCACAAATTATTCAAGGCTTAAAAGAAACAGGATATCTACTGGCATTGAATAAACAGGAGTACGTATGGGAGAATAGAAAGGCATTATTGGATAGATGGATTACGGAATATGAAACCACATTAAAACCAAGCCTATTAAAGGGAAAATACAAAATGCGCAAACGCTGGAACCAGCTAGAATTAAATAAAGAAGTAACCGTTTGGGGAGGCGAGCCTGCAGGCGATCTGTTGACCAATCACCTTAGACCTGAAATATTTACCTTGTATACTAAAGAGGAAACGATCAACTTGATGAAAAACTACCAGTTAATGCCAGATAAAAATGGCGAACTGGAAGTATATGAGATATTTTGGCAAAACAATCAGCAGATAAATCAAGCACCACCTTTATTGATATATACAGATCTGATATTAAGCAACAATAAAAGATGTAGAGAAACCGCAGAACTAATTTATAATGAGCATATCCAAGCAAACCTATAAAGAACTAGCGATTCCTAATTTTAAGGAAGTTTTTGATTGCATTGATGAAATAATGATCAATCACAAAATCCCATATTATCTTATTGGCGTGAGTGCTATTGCTTTAGAGCTCTAAAAAAATAACATAAAGCCAAGTAGAGGTACAAAAGACATTGATTTTGCTATTATGATTTCCTCTATTGAAGAATATGAGGAATTAAGTAAATCACTTGGCGAAAAAGGATTTAACAAAGTGGATGCTCCCTGGACGTTTTATTCAGCTGAATACAATGCAGCTATTGATATACTTCCGTTTGGACAAATTGAAGAACAAAATACGGTCCAGTTTAATGATCGTAATATAGATTTACATGTCCTTGGATTAAAAGAAGTATTAGAGCAAGCCATTCCAATACCTATTGAAGAGAAAATAGCAAATATCCCACCTCTACCCGGAATGATTGTTTTAAAACTTGTAGCTTGGAGTGATAGACCAGAAGAAAGAGGTAATGATTTACCCGATATCCTTAGAATCATTGAACATTACTTTGATATTGAATATGATGAAATTATAGAGTTTCATTATGATACTTTTCCCGAGGATGAAATTGATCAATTGATAGTAGCCGCAGAGGTTTTAGGACGTAAGGCCAAGATATATTTAGATAAATCGGAAATATTATCAAAAAGAATCCATCATATTCTAGATACTAATCTAGGAAAGGAATCTGAATCATACATTTCAAGGGTTTGGGCGATACAAAAAAATTGGGAAATTGAATATGCATTTTCGATTCTTCAAGCCTTTAAAAACGGGCTGTTAAAAGAGTGATAAGTTATGTTATACAAAGGTAAAGCGATTGAAATAGTAGGCGAAAAAGAAGTTTTTGGGCAACGTATTGCCTGGATTCGAATTTTAGAAGATGATCGTTTTTTACAAATTCCTTATGAAGAATTAGAAAGCCAAGAAACCGTTTATAAGCTTCCATATTTGCGTTTTATATCCATAGCAGCTAAAATAAAAGATGAGATAGCAAAGAAAAACATACTAGCTCCTTATGAGAGTAGTTTATTGCCCTTGCCCCATCAAATATTAGTGTTGGAAAAAGTCATGCAATCTATCCAAAATAGATTTCTACTTGCTGATGAAGTGGGAGAGACAAATATATATTGAATCTTACAAATCAAACAATGCTTTGGATGGAATACTAGTGTCCAATTAAGATATCCCTATTTTTTGTTTGTTAATGATTAATTGGAAAAGTTAATCTAAATTCATTACACCAAGTTGATTTCGATCCCCATTCAGTCTTCTTTCATTTTAAATAGTCATCCCTTAAAAACCATTTAAATTGTTAATAATCAGTTGATAACATCTTTTGTTAGGTTGTTAAAATTGCAAGCAAATGTGTATTTTAGTAAAAAAGCTTGCAGATATGGTTGGAAAACAGGACAAAGCGCCTCAATTAAGTATTTTTGATACTCCCTTAAAAAGGTTCATCAATTTAGAACATGAATCGTGTATTCTATCCGCACGAATAGATTGGGATTCTATAGAGAATGAATTCTCAACTTACTTTTCAGAAATAGGGCGACCTTCAGTTCCAATCCGAAGAATGGTAGGACTCCTATTGTTAAAACATATTTATAATTTAAGTGATGAAGCAATTGTTGCTAGATGGATAGAAAATCCTTATTGGCAGTATTTTAGTGGAGAGAAAGTGTTTCAAAAAGCCCTTTGACCCGACAGAGTTTATTCATTTTAGAAATCGTATAGGCAAAGAAGGCGCAGAAAAATTACTAAAAGTATCGATTCAGTTGTATGGCAAAGAAGCACAAGAAAAAGAAGTGCTTATTGACAGTACCGTACAAGAAAAAAACATTACTTACCCAACCGATGCAAAGCTACACAAACGTATCATTGAAAAAGTAAACAAAATAGCCAAACAGGAGCAGATCACATTGCGTCAAACTTATACCAGGACTTTAAAGCAGCTGATGATAGACCAGCGTTTTCATAATCATCCCAAAAGGAGAAAGAAAGCCAGAGCGGCATTAAGAAAAATCAAAACTATAGCGGGTCGTCAAACCAGAGATATAGAAAGGCAATTTAGTCTGGATTAACAACAGAGATATAAAGAAATATTCATCATTATCAACAAGATTTTAGCACAACAAAGAGGAGATAAGAATAAGATTTACAGTATTCATGAACCCGAAGTTAGTTGCATTGCAAAAG
>JAGGUP010000131.1 GCA_021158405.1 Bacteroidales bacterium | reverse complement strand
TTATTTAGAAAATATTGAACGTCTCCTTAAAAACGATTAATACAACGCTATGCAATACGATCCCATAAAACGCAGTCTGGGTAGTTTTTTTAATGCTTCACCGCCACTTCGCAAACTATTTTATCGCCTACTCGATCTTTTACTTTTACGTACTTGGCATATAAAACGGGCATTTAAGCTTTGGGCAAAAAACCAAGATTCCGCTTCTATCTTAGATGCCGGAATGGGTTTTGGACAGTATTCTTATTTTATGGCGAAATACAATCCTGCTTTTCAAATAAAAGGAGTAGATGTAAAATCTGAACAAGTTGAAGATTGTAGCGATTTTTTTAATAAAATCAATTATAAGAATAGCTCTTTTGCGGTGGCTGATTTAACTCAACTGATCGAAACAAATACCTACGACTTTATTCTTTCTGTAGATGTAATGGAGCATATCGAAGAAGATGTTTTGGTTTTTAAAAATTTTTACGCAAGTATGAAAAAGGGGGCTATGTTATTGATTTCCACACCTTCGGATCAAGGCGGCTCCGATGTGCATGATCATGAACATGAAGAAAGCGACTCTTTTATCGATGAACATGTGAGAGATGGCTACGGAATTCCCGAAATAAAAAACAAACTTAAAGAGGCCGGGTTTTCTATATCCGAAGCATATTATTCCTATGGATGGCCGGGAAAAATTTCGTGGAGAATCTCTATGAAATATCCCATATTGCTCTTAAATACCTCAAAACTATTCTTTGTTATTTTACCATTTTATTATATAATCACTTTCCCTTTTGCTTTAATATTGAATTATCTGGACCTTAGTTTAAAACATAAAACAGGAACGGGATTGATTGTAAAAGCTTGGAAATAGATTAATGTGGTGAGCTGATAATGTGTTAATGAGATAATTCAGAACGAGTCACAATCCCTACTTAACTACTCTCCTTACTTAACTACCTAACCTATATTAATTTAAACACCTTCCCCGGCAAACAGCGCAGCAATCCTTCAAATTCCAAATTCAATAAAGTTGCCGACACTTTACTCATAGGCATTTTTGCTTTTAAAGCAATCAAGTCAATGCTTACTTCTTTTTCTTCTCGAATAATTTGAATCAATGTTTCTTCATCCGGTGTAAGCTCAATAAAAAGCTTTTTCTGAATCAGTACGTCTTTTTTTGGCTGATCCCATCCCATTAAATAACGAATATCACTTGCCGATTCAACCAAGGCCGCACGATTTGTTCGAATTAAGAAATTAGTTCCTCGTGAATATTTATCATCCGGTCGGCCTGGAATGGCAAATACATCCCGATTATAGCTATTTGCAATATCCGCAGTAATTAAGGAGCCTCCTTTTGTAGCCGATTCTATAACCAAAGCAGCATCCGCCAAACCGGCAATTATTCTATTTCGTTTGGGAAAATTAGGTGCGTCCGGATTGGTTCCACTCATAAAATCGGTGAGTAAACCTCCCTGATTTAACATTCGCTTTGCCAACTCTCGATTGATTCCCGGATAAATACGATCTAAACCATGTGCCAAAACACCTACTGTTTTCAAACCATATGCCAAGCTCGATTTATGTGCTTGTGTATCTACACCATAAGCCAAACCGCTCACAATAAGCACATCTTCCTCTTTAAATTCGGAAATAATCCGATCACAAATAGCTTTTCCATGATCTGTCATTTTACGCGTGCCAACAACAGCTATAATTTTTGATTGATTCAGATTCGCATTTCCTTTAAAATAAAGCATAACAGGACCGTCCATGGCTTGTTTTAAACGGTTGGGGAATTTTTCATCTGTAAAAAACAAGGCTTGAATTTTATTCTTCTCGAGAAAATTAACTTCTGCTTCCGCGCGTTTAAGTATCGTCTGACTCACGATGGCCTCTGCTAATTTTGATCCAATACCATTGATCTTCAAAAGATGACTTTTCTTAGATCTAAAAACAGCTTCAACACCCCCACAATAAGCAATCAGTTTCTTTGCGTTCACATCCCCTACTCCGGGCAAAAGAGTGATTCCTATTTCATACACTAAGTGTTCTGGCGCGTTTTGAGACATGAGAAATAAATTGGCTTTTGAAAAATCTTCTTAGAAATTGTCTAAATTTTGATATCCCATAAGAGTTTTAAAATAATCATTAAACGAAGGTACAAATTTCTTGGCAGCTTTCAGATGAAACCTACTGTTTCTTATCCCAATTAATAGCTATTTTTTTTACGCTTTTTTAAGCTATTTAGATTGTTTTTAAATTGTTTTGGATTGATTTACATATTATTATAAGTATAAATTCGTTAATTTTCTAAATTAGCAAGAGGATTTTTAAGCTAAAAATTATTTATACCTTTGCAGCCTCAAAAAAAATAAAAAAATGAGTTTTACAAAAGAACAAATAATAGAATCTTTAAAAAAGGTTCTGTATTTTCCAAAAGGGACAAACGTTATTGATCTTGATATGGTTGATCGTTTAGAAATAGAAGGAAACAAAGTAAGTCTTGCCTTGGTGTATCCTCAGGCAAACGATAAGAATGCTCATATTGTTAAAGATGCTGCAGAGCGCACACTAAAAGCAGATTTAGGAGAAGATGCAGATATTTTTATTGATACCATGAGCGAGCAGGAAGCCGGTCGTGGCCCATTAGGTAAAGTAAAAAATATTATTGCTGTTGCTTC
>JAGGUP010000145.1 GCA_021158405.1 Bacteroidales bacterium | reverse complement strand
CATTTATAACTACGTCATCGCCACCCATATTGATGGTCATGCCGTAAGGCTTATCATCAGAGATATTTATTTGTGCATCGCCTGCTTTTCCGGTAAGCTGTTGCCAAATGGTTACGGCTTGATGAACGCCTGTTCCTCCTGTTGGATGACCCCAACCAATTAAACCACCGGTTGTGTTTATTGGAATTACACCATCACGTTTTGTGTTTCCGTTGGCAACAAAGTCGCAACCTTCACCCGGTTTGGCTAATCCTAAAGCTTCAACGGTTAAGATACCTGCGATAGAAAAGCAATCGTGCAACTCAACAGTTCCAATTTTATCTATGCTTAATCCTGTGGTTTCAAATACTCTTTCAATGGCTGTTTTAATCGCTTCAAGGACAGTTAAATCAGTAGGATTAGCAGTTATATTTCTAATAACCTGTGCATATCCTACAACTTCTACAGCATCTTTCTTAGCGACTCCAATACGTTCTAATCCTTCTTCAGAAGCTATAATAATTCCTGAAGCGGCATCCGAAACTTTTGAGCAATCCATATAGTTTAGATGATCAACAAACACTTTTCCATTGGGTTCGTTTTTTAAGGAAAGACCATAAGGATCGGGATGAGTATTGTGAAATTCCTGAGCCGTTGGATCTAAGCGTGCATTTTCTATTGCGTTAGCATACCATTGTGCCATTCCTTTTCTTGCTCTGTCTCTATCGTATTTTTCGAAATAAGCTCCGGCTCTGTCGCTAAACTGACCGGGGAAGAAATAAGCATGTCCGTTTTTACGTTTTTTAAACCAGCCTGCATAAGCTAGAATATCAGCGCCATAAATGGCTTTTACCGTATTTTGAACTTCCACACCCATACTTAAAACCACATCGGATGTTTCGGCTAAAATAGATTTTATACCACTTACCAAAGCAAGAGAACCAGATCCGCAAGCACCTTCTACACTTGTAGCCGGCTTAAATTCCAAATTTTTATCTATCATTGGAAAAAATCCGGGAAGGTTGCCTTGTTTATTAAATTTTGCAGCCATAAAATTACCCAGTACGCTTTCGTCAACACTTTTCCCGCCGCCTTTAATTTGACTTAGTGTTCCTTGTCCTGCTTCCTTTAGATAATGCTCCAAACCGGGACGCTCTTTTTTAGGATTAAATTCTTTTCTGCCAGTTCCCATAGAAATGGTATTATAACCGGCTGTCATATATATTTTTCGTCTTAGATTTTTCATCTTTTTCAATTTAAAAGCTTAATCAAAATAATTATTTACAGGTCCAAAAGCGTGGAAAAATCCAGTGAACATAACCGTGTTTACATCATTGGTATTAGCTGCAACACCATCAGCGACAAGTTTTTTGCCAATAGCATTTGAGCGAGCTCCGTATTTTAGTCCTAGACTTGCGCCAAGGCTTTCCATGGCTTTCATATTGGTGAAGAAGTTGGTGAATATTTCGTCTTTATTCTTCTTGCGAATGACGGCTTTCCAAGGTAGATATCCATCAGGCATTGCGCCAAGATCTGTATCGCACTTTTCAGCAAAATCAGCAAAGTTTACATAGGATTTTGTTGCGGGATCGAACGCTGCAACCGCTTTTCCTCTTTCGTATTTCAAGAAACCATCTTTTTGAGCTCCGCTACTCATTTGTCCACCTTTAATTTCCATCTCGATAAACTGATCGAGCATATCGCTATGCAAATCTTCATCGGGCATATAAGGATCCATTACGTTTAGGATAAATTTCATCACATCAACGCCAACATAATCCATCAATTGAAAAATCCCCATTGGACGAACCAAAAAATCCTGAGTGATTTTGTTAATCATATACACCGCTTCAGGCCAGCTATATTTTTCAGTTAAAGCTTTAGCTTCGTTAATGCCGTATAAACCATCACGCATAAAATGACCGTTACCAATAAATCCGGCGATGTCATTAGAGGGGACGATTATTTTACCAAGATGTTTGGAATAGGCATAAGCAAAATCGACCATAATCGGATCCGTGTTTTTGGTTGTAATCAATTCAACCAATTTTTGTACGGCGGGAGGATTGTAGAAATGGAATCCCAAAACACGTCCTTTTAAATTCGCTTTTTCCTCAATTAAGTGAATGGGAACAGAGCTGGTATTTGTGAAATACCAAGGTGTATTTGGATTGTTTTTATCAATTTGAGAGAGGATTTTAACCTTTAAATCGGGATTTTCGCTAACTGCTTCGAAAACCAAACCCGAACGATAAGCCACTTCCATTGCCGTAGTGGGACGAATAATGTTCATCACATCAAAAATATATTGATCGATGATTTCGCCATTCTCTATTAAGTCTGTACGGTCTTCATAGACTTCACGAAGCCAAACGGTTTTTTTTTCGGCTATTTTTCTTACCTGAATTCTGATATAAGGTAATAATCCGGCAAGGCCTTCGTCGGAGAGATCGATGGCATTTAGCACAAAGGTTGTCCCTTTATTTTCGGGTTTTAGGCTGAGATTACACATCTCAACGGCTGTCAGAAGAAGAATTCCGCTGCCCATTTTGCCGGCTGCACCCAAAACACTTACGTTTTGTAATTTTTCGTCGTATGTCATTTTATATTTGTTTATTTTGTTTTATAATTGAATTAAAAAATCCTTAGTGAACGGCGAAGCCCTCAACAGAGTTAAACTTTGTGCCTCCTTCGTGTTCCTTTGTGGTAAAAAATATTACAAAGAGTATCACAAAGAGATTACCAATTTGGTTTGCGTTTCTCTAAAAAGGCTTTCATTCCTTCTTCGCCTTCGGAGCCTTTTCCAAATAAAGTTCCAAATTGCGAAGCTTCCAATTTTTCGCCTTCAACGAAAGGCATATCATAACCATTAATAGTTGTTTGTTTCACCGCTTTAATGGCTTGAGGTCCTTTGGATGCAATATTTTTAGCAATAGTAATGCAAGTATCAAGTAAGACTTCGGGTTCAACAACTTTTTGAACAAGCTTTAATCGCAATGCTTCCTCTGCGCCAATCATATCGGCTGTCATTAATAAGTGGAGCGCATCCGCTATGCCAATCAGACGAGCCAGTCGTTGAGTTCCTGCAAAACCGGGAATAAGGCCAAGGCTTACTTCGGGCTGACCGAATTTGGCCTTTGTGCTGGCAATCCGAAAATCGCAGCCCATAGCTAATTCTAAACCACCACCCAGTGCAAAACCATTGATAGCAGCAATAACAGGGACATTTAATGTGCTAAAACTGCTAAATGTATTTTGTCCTTTAGCTGAAAATACGCTACCTTCTTCGGCTGTTTTATTGGCCATCTCTGCAATATCTGCACCCGCTACAAAAGCTTTCCCTTCGCCAGTAATAATAATGGCGCGTAAATCAGTATCCGCTTTAAATTCAGCAACTGCTTGATCCATTTCTTCGAAAAATCGAGTGTTTAATGCATTCATTGCTTGCGGTCGACTGATGGTAACTAAGGCGATATTTTCAGTTTGATCAATTTTTAATATTTCGTAGTTCATCGTAATTATTGATTTTTTTGAAAATTTTCAATGTCTTTTTAAAATCTGATAATCAGTAAGATAAAATAACATTAATTTGTGATTTCAAATGTATGCATAATATTTTTTTTGGACAAGCAATTTTGCTGAATAAGGATTTTTAAGCGCTAATTTAGAAAGTATCTGTAAGCAAAGTCAAGTGCATTGAAAAAAGTATTCGTTCATGAATTTTTGAATAGAAAACTTACCTTTGCACTGCATATGTTTAGAACCAAACTATGAATACGATTATCGATCAGATTTTAATTTTAGGAATTCTTGCCGGAGTTGGCGCTCTTGCTTTTCGGTTTAAAATATTGGAAGAAGGCGCAAAAGGAGTGATTGAAAAATTGGTTTTTTATGTGAGTTTGCCCCTTTTGATTGTTACCAAACTTTCTACACTTGAATTTACTTCTGAAATCCTTCGCAATGCCGGTTTAGTCATTATTTTTACTTATGCAATTATGTTTTCTCAACTGCTTTTAGGAAAACTGAGTGCTCGTATTTTTGGTTTGGCCAGGCCGCAAGGGGTTATCCATAGTCTTCATCACATGCTTGGCAATATTGTTTTTCTAGGTTTTCCGCTTTTAGATGCTTTGATGCCCGGAGGTGAAGCTTTGCTTTATGCCGCACTTTATCAGTTGGTTTTAAATACGATTTTGTGGTCCTATGGTGTCATTCAACTAAACCCCGACAACAAGCAAAAAGGATTTGGTCAATTAAAGAAATTAGTCAATCCAAATACCATCGCTTTGAGTTTAGGTTTAGCAATGATGTTATTTTCTTTGCGATTTCCTCCACTTTTGCTGAAAGCATTTGGAGGTATGGGAAGTACCACTTTGTATTTGGCTATGCTTTATATTGGCATATTGTTAGCGCAAATGAAGGTGAAAGAAGTGTTTAAATTTTCCATATTTACATTAAGTTTTAACAAACTAATTTTAAGTCCTGTTATTTTTTTATTTCTAATTCATGCACTAATAAAATATCTTTCTGTCCCATTAAATACGACAGCTTTTACTGTTTTAATTCTTGAATCGGCTATGCCAGCGATGACAATTTTGGTGCTTTTGGCCAAACGTTTTGGCGCTGATGATTCCTTGGCCATGAAGAACTTTTTTGTGACTACGGTTTTGAGTTTAATCAGTCTTCCTTTTATGCTTTATTTGTTGCAGTGGGTGCAAGCGTAAGATTATTTTAAAGCATTAATATTTCAAACCTTATTTTATTTTTACTGACCTTAGAAGCAAAGAGGTTTCCAACAAAATTCAAGCTTATTTTTTGATCCTGATAAGGTAAATTCCTGTACTGAGCAAGGTTAAAATAAGGTGGATTTCAGTGTATTCTATATTGCTACTAAGGTTTTGTTGACAAATAAGGTTTTATAAATTAAACTTTGTCAAAGGTTTCTACCCTATAACTTCTCAAAAAAAACTGCGTTTTCTTGCAGGTTTTAATTGAATTATATTTTACGAATTAATGCCTCATCCTCCTAACATCAATTTTTATTCCTCCGGTATCCTTATCAAATTTATTCAAACGATATTTGAAGGTCAACATTACATATCTGCCTAATACATTGGAGGTTCGTTCGAGCAGATAATTCATCTCACTGATACGTTCGATTCCTTTGTTTTTATCAAGTAAATCGAATGCATTTAGTGTTATTACGCCTCTATTTCCTTTGAGAAAATAGCGACTGATTTCGGCTCGAAGAATAGGAATATTGACGGCATCGCCAAAACTCTGTTCATCATAACGTGTAATATCTGCTGAAAATAGAAAGTACCATTTATCGGTGGGTGTATAACTGATATCGGTATAAGCACTTGTATTAAAATAGCTTCTGTTCAAGGATTCTTGTACCGAATATTTCGCATCTGAAAGTTGAATTCTTCCACCTATCATTAAATCCCATTTTTCTTTTTTTCGATTGTTGAGATAGATGCTTAAAGTATGACTGAAATTCGTATTTATGTTTTCAGTTTCATTTACATAACTTAATCCTTGGTTCCAATTTTCGCTAAGGCGAGCATTGAGGTCAACGCCCAATTTTCGGAAAGGAGTTGTGAAATCGAAATCAGCTCTTGCACTGTAATCATTCTTTACATTTATCAGGTTAATTTCTTGCGACAGATTATTGCGGATGGTTCTGCTGAAATTTATTTTATCCTGAGTATAGGTTCCTCTCGCACTGGCAAAGATGGAAGTTTGCGAGAATTGATCATACATCAACCAGCTAAAGCGAACATTATGTCTGTATTCCGGAAGAAGTTCGCTGTTTCCAGAATAAATTTGAAGCGAATTGATGGTATTTACAACAGGTAATAATTGTCGCGCAGAAGGAGCATTCAAACTGGAATTGTAATTAAAAGAAAGTCTTTTCCCTGTGCCATATTCATAGCGCCACGACATACTTGGGATAAAATAAAGATAGCTGTTATTTTCTGTTAGTAAAGTGTTTAGCGTATTTTTTAAGACTAAATTTTCTAGTCTGGCCGTAAGGTCGATTTGAGTTTTTTGTGTATTTCTTTTAAAAGAAAGGCTTGGTCTGACATATAAATATTTTCGATTAAAATCAGGGCTGAGCGATTCAATAACATCATCATTACTCAAAGAATGAATGCGATCTAATGTTTCATCAGTTACTCCGGCAGTAATTGCAGGAACAAGATAGAGAAGACGACTTAATTTTAAAGTGGCTGAAGTATTAACAGAATAATTGAGTGTATTGCTTTCGTCATTTTGATAACTATCATCCATAATTTGATTGGGAACGACAAAATAACGGGTAAGGTTCTCCCATTGAGTTTCTGAAAAACTCTGGCTATAAGAGATATTTGCATTGATTTTGAAAAGTTTCCAATTGCCTTTTCCTGTTTTTAGATAAGTAGCTCGACTATTTGCACTGAAACCATTTGATTTGTCTGTACTTGTGCTGTAGAGCTCGTTCATGAGTACATCATTCGCCAAACTTTCGGTAAATGAGGAATAGATACCCGAACCATTATTCAAACTTGCTCCTCCAAACGATGTTAGGTTTTGCGTGCTGTCGATGCGGTTTCTCCAGGTATAATTCAGTCGATGAATTCTATTTTTTGAGTCTTGAATTTTCTCTTTGTTTTGAGTAAAACTACTATTTTCTGAGAAGTTTTGGCTGATACTGGATTCCACTAAATTATTATTTGATCCGTTGCCCAAATAACTAATATTGAATCTTTTGTTCTTCTTGGCTTCATGCGTATAATTTAAACCCGCGGCTCCAGATGTTACAAGTCCATTTACGCTTTGACCAAAGTCAACGGGTAAACTGCTATCGTCATCAAGTCTAATATGAGCCGATCCTCCTCCGCCAGACATCATACTTTGAAGTCCTCCTTGAAAATTCAAATAGTCTTGAAAAGAAAACCCTGATTTGTTGATATTGTTTAACATACCAAGTGCAGCAAACTGATCTTTTCGCGTAAAGCGAAATAATTTTCCACCCGCCTGATAGCGTTCATCCATGCCAACGCCTGCAGTAACATCACCAAAATAAGCCGTTTTTTTGCCATCTTTTAATACCAGATTAATAGTTTTAGAATAACTACCATCTTCAATTCCAGACAGCTCAGTCTCGTCCGATTTTTTATTATAAACCTGAACTTTATCAATGGCGTCAGCAGGAAGATTTTTTGTTGCTACTGTAGGATCACTACTAAAAAACTCTTTTCCGTCAACGAGCACTCGTGCAACATCTTCGCCATGGGCTTTTATATTTCCAGCGCGATCTACTTCAATGCCGGGAAGTTTTTTCAATAGCTCTTCAACACTTCCGTCTGTTTTCGTTTTGAAGGCGTTCGCTACATATTCTACGGTATCTTTTTTAATTAAAATGGGAATTCGATCACCCAATATCTGCACTTCATTCAGTGTTTTAACTTGTTGTTTCATTATAATAACACCAAGATCATCGCTTCCAGATGACAAAGGATAATCGATTTTTCTAAAATAAGATTGATAACCCATAAATCCGGTTTGTAAAATATAAGTTCCTTTCTTAATGTTTTTAATTAAAAACTGACCATCTTCATCACTCACTCCATAATAGGCCATAGTGGAATCAGTAGGAAAGAGAAGTACCGCAGTTGCATACATCAAGGGTTCTGCTGCTTCATTTAAAAGATTACCTTGAAGTGTGGTTTGTTGAGTAAAAGCAAGGGTGCTGCTCAGAAATAATAGTAAAGCTAGAATGTTTTTCATTTCGTATTTGGGTTGATATTACGTAGTTTGAGTTAAAATCTATATTGGATTTATTATTTAAGGTTTCTCAATTATTAATGTCCGCCTCTCATCATAAACATTCTTCCTCCATGGGTTTCTCCACCCATTTCTTTGGCTTTTTCTTCCACAATTTTTCGGAATTTCTCTCGGCTTACTTTTTTTCCTTTTTTGGGTTTAGAAATTAGTTCGTCATCAATGGGCTTAAGATCAATAATTTGTGCACTTATAACTCTTTTGCCGTTATTTATATCGACTTCTAGTACCAAGCCGGGAAGATTTACATAGTTGGCAGGACCGGCAGACACTGGAATACGTGGTGTAAACCAAGCAATTATAGTGTCTTTTTCAGTAATTTGTGAGGCTTGCATACAAGGATAATCTAAAATCATTTTTTGTTTTCCGGTAAGTTTCCATTTGTCTTTTGTTGGTTCTCCTTCAATTAAGAAGATACGGGTCATAAATTCTTTTTGCTCAATTTTAATATTATCATTAAAGTTCAAATAAACTTGATCATCGGGGGAGCTCATCATAAATCGCATCCTCATTCCGCGACCTGCTCCCGGAATATTTGCGTCAGCTCGCTCCTTAGATGCTTGATAACTGGAGGCTTCCTCATTGAAATAAAGAATTTTCTTGGTCTTTCTTTCTGTAGGTATTCTATCTCTCATTTCGGCAGGAATTCTTTCTCTGTTGAAATTTAATTTCATGGTTTCTTGATAAGTCACTTTTCCAGATTTTAAAGGCTGTTGAGCTAGAACAAATAATCCTAATCCCAGAGCTAAGCTTGTAAGAATAATTTTTTTCATATAGATAATTTTTTAGAATTAAATACTATTTTTCTTATAATTTCTTAATTAAAAATAGCATCAAAATAATTAGCCAAAGTTAATTGGAGTAAGATATTTCAAGGTTAAGAAAAACCTAAAAATGTTAAAAACGCTTAATTATTTGTGTTTTGACTTTGCTTAAACGAAAAGGTTTAAAAACCGATCAAAAATAAGTTTCATTAGTGATAAAATAGTCAAATATTTTGAGTGGAAAATATTTATTTATCGTGGCAGCTTTTTTTCGTGCTAAAATAGGAGGCTGACCTTATTTCACGAGTTTTTTGGAATTGACAAAAATCGAGTTTGATACAAAAAATTATACTAGGCTTAAAGCCTTATTTAATTCAGCCCAATGCAACGCATTGGGAAATAGAATACAATGGCATACAGCATCCTTTCAGGAAGAATATATTTTTTGTCATGTACTAAGTAATTAAATAGTATTTTTTTCTGCTAAGTGTAAAAAAAACTGCTAATTTTATCGCGAAATTTAAATGAAGCCCAGATGGCGGAATTGGTAGACGCGCTGGTTTCAGGGACCAGTGACCGCAAGGTTGTG
>JAGGUP010000138.1 GCA_021158405.1 Bacteroidales bacterium | reverse complement strand
CTTTGCGGTTAAGAAAAAAATCTCAATATCTTAATTTTATCTAATAAAACTCATGAGATCCCTTGACTATCGCTCAGGATCAGTTCGACTAAATAATTTTGTTTCTCAAAATCATAGTCTCACTGATTTAACAAAAATCTCCATCAATAAGGGCACAATCAACATAGCAGGTAAAAGATTTACTACTTTGATCTTTTTAATTTCCAATAGATTCATTCCTAAACCAATCAAAATTACACCACCCGTAGCTGTAACTTCCGTTATTATTAAAGGATTGATAAACTCACCAGCCAAACTTGCCAAAAGAGTAAGCCCTCCTTGAAAAAGCAATAATGGAATTGCCGAAAACAATACCCCAATACCAAAGGCAACGGTTAGTGCGATGGCGGAAATTCCATCCATAAGAGATTTAATTAAAAGCAAGTCCGGCTTCCCTCCCATTCCTTCTTCTATAGCGCCCAAAATAGTCATTGAACCTACGCAAAAAAGTAAAAATGCAGTTATTAAACCCTCGCTAAAAGTATCGTTCTTACTTTTGGTGAGTTTTTTCATACGGTCGCCCAAAGAATTTAACCATTCATCTATCTTGAGCACTTCTCCTAAAAGTCCGCCTAAAATCAGACTAAAAATCATAATCAGCAATTGTTTTCCTTCTAGCGCCATTTTAAAACCCAATACTAAAGTAAACAATCCCATTATCTGAAAAACGAGTTGCACATAGCGTTTGGATAAATTCCGATGAATAATTAATCCTATGGTGCTTCCAATGAGTACAGCACCAAAATTTACAAGCGTTCCTATCATTTTTTTCTTTTAATATTTGTTGGCTTAACATATTCATACGCTCCAAGATCAGGCTTCGTATCACGTATAATACCTTCAATATCTGCTGGATTCATCATCAATATTCCCTTATTTCTTGCAGGTGAAAGTGAATCTAAATGAAAATCATTCCCATAAGCGTCGATAAATAATGGATCTTCATTAAAAAAGCTATTAAGTCCAACCAAGGTGTTTTCCAAAGAACTTTTTAAAAGGCAATAATCAAAATGATATAAAAAATCATTTTCTGTACCGGGATAAGGATCTATTAATAGTTCATCTTCCAAAGAACCATAAAAAATACAGTCGCCAAAATAAGCCTCTTGAAGAAGTCCAGTATAAACAAGATCACCTTCTGATGTGGGTAGAACATAATAATTACTCAGATAAAGAGAAGGATCTTTACGAACCCCATATTTATAATAATTTCCAAAAGTACAATTCTCAAAGATATAACGCCCTCCCCTAGTAAGATTAAGCAAACTACTTCCTGCGTTTGCAACTACTAAATTATTCCCTTCAATCTGATAAAAACGCGCAAAAATTCCCCAACCCGACATATTTAAAATCTTCGTATTATTCAATATCAAGCGGTTGCCCATACTTTCGTTCAATGTTTCGGCTTGTATTCCTATCGTTCCATTTTGAATGATGGCATAATTAAAAGAACTATTTACAGCACTTTCATTTATCCAAATCCGATCCCATTGAGCAGGCAAATCACGATAGCCTTCATCCATTCTTGTGCCTTGAAAAATCACAGGATCTTCCAAAGTTCCATTTACCTGAATACTAGCTCCTTTGTATATCCACAAGCCAGATTTATTGTAAAAATGAATCCTCGTTCCTGGATCGATTATCAAATTAGCTGTTGAATCAACAACAGCATAACCCACAATAACATAAGGCTTTTCATTCGTCCACCTTATTGATTCTCCTTCTTTTGCAACGATATTTAATGGTGGCAAACCTTCAATTTTTAGATTAGGCATAATAAAATGAGCATCCTGTCCCCAAGCATACAAATCTACATCCTGAAGATTTCCATTTATTTCAAATAGAATGGAATCCCGAACTATCATCGGATTATTTTGATTTGTTGGGTCGATGCTTATACGAACAAAAATATACAAACTGTCACCTCCAGATAATTCAAGATTATTGATAACTGTTCCACTTCGTCCATCAATATTTATTTGATAGGAACTGTTTGAACCTTTAGCCAGCGCAATTTTTGAAATAATGATTGCGTTTTCATTCTTATTATAAACCCGCAATTGTTTAGTCACCGAACCCATAGTGGTAAACACAGTATCGAAAGTAATGGTGTCGTTGGAAAAATTCAATCTAAGGGATGTATCTGTATTTATGATATCATCTTTCCTACAGCCATATACGGCAAGCAGAAAAAAGATAAAAAACAGACTGATTTTTGTAATCGTTTTCAAAGTAATAATTTGTTTCAAAGATAAAGAATACCTTTACAAAACGATTAAAATTTAAAGCTATTGTTTGATTGGCTCAAGCTACCTTTAACAGAGAGGATAATATTAGAACTTAAACATTGTTGCTGACAACATTAAAATTATTTAAGCAAAACCGAAATAAGGTTAATTGTGTTGTTATCAACTATGACTACTAATGTATGATTTCTTAAGAAAATAAGGTTTAATAATGTTATAATTTTCAGCTTATCGTTTATATTATATTTTAAACACCTTATATTCATCTTGTTAGCGCCGAGTGGAAACAAAAAATACAGATTTTCACTTCATATCTCTACTTCTTATCTTTTGACTCTTTGAAAAAGTTAAATTTTTCACATATTTTCTTTCCAAGAATCCTATTGCTTTAAAAATATGTATTTTAGTTAAATATTTAGAATATATGGAATTTTATCGCGCCAAGCAATATATTATTTATCGACTTCATACCGAATTAGACCCTAAAATGGTTTATCACGATTTGGAGCATACATTAAATGTATATCATGCAGCTAAAGAACTTTGCAGACTGGAAAATGTGGACAAACACTCTACCCTATTGCTTTTAACTGCCGCTTTGTATCACGATAGTGGTATGTTGATTGATTATGAAAATCATGAAGAAGAATCAGTAAGGATTTGCGAAAAAGAATTACCAAAGTTTGGCTATACGGAAGAAGAAATAAAAACGATTGCTCGTTTAATTCGAAAAACTAAGCGCTTGGAAAAAGCAGATTGTATTCTCGAAAATATTATTTGTGATGCTGATTTAGATTATTTAGGTCGCGACTATTTTTTTATTCGTAGTACTAAATTGCATTACGAATGGAAATTAATGGGAAAACACAATTATAATTTAGTTGAATGGCTTAAGATTCAAGCTGAGTTTTTAGAAAAACATAAATTTTATACTAAATCTGCTCGGAAAATAGGTGGCAAAACAACGCAAAGAATGGCAAAAGAAATTAGAGATTTATACAAAATATGTCCTGATAATATTCGTTAAACGCATTCGAATAAACTACTTCACCTCAAGCGGACAGGGTATCAGTAAAGAATCTTGATTTTTTAATACGCATCAAGATTAGGGAAAGCGATTTAATAAAACCCGTGAGATCCCTCGACTACATTTCGGCTTACTTCGGCTGCGCTCAATACAGGTCGCTCAATGTAAATACTCGGGATCAGTTCAGCTAAAATGATTGTGAAAAACAAAATCATAGTCTCACTGATTTAATTAGCTAGAGAGCAGAATTTTAGTAATTTTGCACCCTCAAAATATTTAATTGAAAACAGACGAAGTAAACAAATTGATAAACAAGAAAATAATTTGCCTGTCTTTTTCACCTGAACAAAACTAAAATCAGATATCGATGAAAAATATCTTAGCAATCGTTGGGCGACCAAACGTTGGAAAATCAACATTATTCAATCGACTTACCGAGTCACGCGATGCTATTGTCGAAGAAACAAGTGGCGTTACACGCGATAGAAATTATGGAGAATCACATTGGAATGGAATGGAATTCGCCGTTGTGGATACTGGTGGTTATGTACTTGGTTCCGAAGATGTTTTTGAAGAAGAAATTCGCAAACAAGTAAAACTGGCTATTGAGGAAACAGACGTTATCCTTTTATTGGTTGATGTGATTGATGGCATTACGCCTATGGACGAAGATGTTGCATCTTTATTACGCAAAACAGATAAGCCTGTTCTTTTAGTCTCTAATAAAGTTGACAATACAAAGCGTTATAACGATTCCGCCGAATTTTATGCTTTGGGCTTAGGTGAAGTCTACAGCATTTCTTCTATAAATGGAAGTGGCACAGGAGATTTGCTAGATGAAGTTGTCAAGCAATTCAAAGAAAAACCAGAAGAAGAAAAAGCTTCTGATTTACCAAAATATGCTATTGTTGGTCGCCCTAATGTGGGAAAATCATCTTTTATTAATGCTTTGTTGGGCGACGATCGTAATATTGTTACATCTGTTGCAGGTACTACACGTGATACGATTTATACACCTTACAATCGTTTTGGTTATGAATTTGAGCTAGTCGATACTGCCGGAATTCGGAAAAAGAAAAAAGTACACGAAAATATTGAGTTTTACTCTGTTCTTAGAGCCATTAAAGCTATCGAAAATAGTGATATTTGTTTTCTGATGATAGATGCTCAAGAAGGTATAGAAGCACAAGATATCAGTATTTTACGTCTGATTGTTAAGAATAATAAAGGATTGGTCATCGTGGTAAACAAATGGGATTTAATTGATAAATCTTCTAATACTCATTTGGAATTTACTCGAAAAATTAAAGAGAAAATTGCTCCTTTTACAGATGTTCCCATCTTATTTACTTCTGTACTAGAGAAACAACGTTTGTTTAAAGCTTTAGATGCTGCGAATTTGGTTTTAGAAAACCGGAAACGAAGAATTACAACTTCCAAATTAAACGAACATTTACTGCCTCTTATTCAGGCGGTTCCTCCTCCAGCAGCATCACGCGATAGATACATTAAAATAAAATACATTACCCAACTTCCCTTGGCTTATCCGGCTTTTGCTTTCTTTTGTAATCTTCCGAACGAAGTAAAAGATTCTTATGCTCGTTTTTTAGAGAATAAAATTAGAGAAGAATATAATTTTAATGGAACTCCTATTCGTTTGTATTTTAGAGATAAATAAACATGGAAGTTATACGCTTGGATAAATGGTTATGGGCAATTCGGGCGTTTAAAACGCGCAGTCTGGCTACCGAAGCGTGTAAAGGTGGCCGCGTTAAGATTGAAGGCATAGCTGCAAAAGCTAGTCGCGAAATAAAAATTGGGGATATTGTCGAATTTAAAGTCGGTGCGCTAAACAAAAAAATACGTGTTACTCAACTCATAAAGAACCGCGTAAATGCAACGCTTGCGATACAAAACTACGAAGACTTGACCGCGCCCGAAGAATACGAACGTATATCCTTTATGAATCAAATGAAAACCGGAGATCGAGATCGAGGAACCGGAAGACCCTCAAAAAAAGACCGCCGGGATATTGATAAATTGAGGGAGGATTAAGTAAAACCATAATCTTTCAATTCTTTGTTGTCATTTTTTTGTATTTTTACAGTACAAAGAATACTAACTTTATTCTTATTTTTACGTAGAAGATAAAAATTACCGCAGTGTTATGAAAAATCTTAAACTAGCTAGCCTTACTCTTCTGATTCTGATCTTGTTTAGCTCATGTAATAAAATAATAGATCCCGCTTCTGATCCAAATAATTCAGACTTTGTAGTAATGAATATAT
>JAGGUP010000046.1 GCA_021158405.1 Bacteroidales bacterium | reverse complement strand
GCGATAAAATAGTTTGCGAAGTGGCGGTGAAGCATTAAAAAAACTACCCAGACTGCGTTTTATGGGATCGTATTGCATAGCGTTGTATTAATCGTTTTTAAGGAGACGTTCAATATTTTCTAAATAATCGAGGGAATCGTCTTCGAAAAAACGAAGATTTGGTATAATACGCAACTGATTGCGAACGTGTTGTCCTAAAATATAACGTACTTCTTTGCTGTGTTTATTTAGATTGGTGATTACTTTTTTGTGATCATTTGCAGCAAGTAAACTAACATATACTTTTGCAAGCGAAAGATCGGTAGTAACCGACACTTTTGTTACTGTTAACATAGCTCCCAAACCAAGATTGCTCATATCTTTTTGTAAGATATTTCCAAGATCTTTTTGTAATAAGCGACTAATTTTTTGTTGGCGTTGACTTTCCATGGCGCGAAATTACAAAATTATGAAGTTCAGGGGTAAAAAAGTTTGTCTGTTAAGTGTTTGAGTTGTTGAGTCAATTAGTCCGGTACTTACTGGCCTACTCAACTACTTAACTACTAATCTTACTTTACATCATCTTCTTTTTCTATCTTTGTAAACTAATAAAACGACAGAATGAAAATAGCTATTGCACAACTAAATTATCATATTGGTAATTTCGAAAGCAACCAAAATAAAATGATTTCGGCAATATCTAAAGCCAAGAATCAAGGAGCCGACCTGATTGTCTTTGCCGAGCTTGCCATTTCGGGTTATCCTCCACGCGATTTTTTGGAGTTTGACGATTTTATTGATCGCTGTTGGAAGGCTACGGAAGAAGTTGCAAAAAGCTGTAAAGATATTGCTGCCATTGTTGGTTTGCCAACCAAGAATCCTGCTTCAACCGGTAAGCGACTTTATAATTCGGCTGCTTTTTTAAATGCCGGTAAGATTCAGGATGTACTACATAAAAGTCTGTTGCCTACCTACGATATTTTTGATGAATACCGCTATTTTGAACCAAATACCGATTTTCATTGTGTGGATTATAAAGGAAAACGATTGGCTATTTCGGTGTGTGAAGATATTTGGAATTTGGGTGTTGAGGATTTATACAGAATCAAGCCGATGGATAAATTGATAAAAGAAAATCCTGATGTGATGATCAATATTGCCGCTTCTCCATTTCATTATGAACAAGCTGAGCGAAGAAAAACGATAATGAAAGCCAATGTGGATAAATATCATCTTCCCTTGTTTTATGCTAATCACGTAGGCGCTCAAACGGAATTATTATTTGATGGAGGTTCTTTGGCATTTAATGCGCAAAGCGAAATGGTTGGCGAGTTAAATTATTTTGATGAAGATTTGCAAGTATTTGATTTAGAAAATCTTCCTAAGGAAGTTAAATCAGAAACAAAACCAAAGAAGATGGCCTTAATTCATGATGCCTTGGTTATGGGTATCAAAAATTATTTTCAAAAGCTGGGATTTAAAAAGGCTGTTTTGGGATTGTCTGGTGGAATTGATTCGGCGCTTACGATGGTTCTTGCTTCCGAAGCTTTGGGTGCAGAAAATGTACATGCCTTTTTATTGCCTTCTCAATATTCTTCCGATCATTCCATTAAAGATGCCGAAGATTTAGCAAAGAATTTAGGCTCGCCTTTTGAAACAATTTCCATTAAATCGATTTACGAAAGTATTGCAAAAGAGTTAAAACCACACTTTAAAGATTTGCCTTTTAATATTGCTGAAGAGAATATTCAAGCACGTGCGCGTGGAGTTTTACTGATGGCCTTGTCTAATAAGTTTGGTTATATCCTCTTAAATACCTCCAATAAAAGCGAATCTGCTGTGGGTTATGGAACGCTTTACGGAGATATGAATGGGGGACTTTCTGTTTTGGGCGATGTGTATAAAGTCGATGTTTTTGAGTTGGCACGTTATATCAATCGAAATGAAGAAATTATTCCTTGGAATACAATAAACAAGCCACCTTCGGCAGAATTAAGACCGGATCAAAAAGATTCAGATTCATTGCCCGATTATGATATTTTGGATACTATTTTGTTTCAATATATTGAAAATAGAAAAGGACCAAGAGAAATTATCTCAATGGGGTATGAAGAGAATTTAGTCAATCGCGTATTGAAACTGGTAAATATAAATGAGTACAAGCGTTATCAAACGCCGCCTATTTTGCGTGTTTCAACTAAAGCTTTTGGAATGGGACGTAGGATGCCTATTGTAGCAAAGTATTTGAGTTAGATTGTCAATAAATACCTTCGTGTGCCTTCTTGTCTCCTTAGTGTGAATCTTAGTGGTGAAATAAAAAAATGAACCACTAAGGAATACAAAGTTCACACAAAATGAAACTAAGCATATTCAAAAAGTACTAATTTTTAATCAAAAAATAAACAGGACTTCAAATACCTAAATAATATTTTGTACTTTTGCATTAAACAATAAAAATATAAGATTATGAAAATCAATAAATACGAAGACATCTCTCAGATTGAAAGAGAAGCAAAAAAAGATTATATCGACCGCCATTCTGCTTTTGTGCATTGCGAAGCAAATGCTGTAAAAGGTGAAAAATTTAAAGTGAAAATAATGGTGGGTGATGAGTACAAACATCCGGACGATTTTGATCATTACATTCAGTATGTTCAACTTTGGAATGGTGAAATGATGTTGGCGCAAGCTAATTTCTCTGCTGGAGCAATGGGAAATGCTCCTGCTAATTTAGAGGTAGATTTTTATATCGTGCCATCTAAAAATATGAAGTTGATAGCTCACGCTTATTGCACCAAACATGGTTTGTGGCAAAGCGATGAAGTGGCTGTTGAGGTAGTTTAAATGCTAAATCAGTTCAAATTGAAAAGGCAGAATCTTAAGGGGTTTTGCCTTTTTTTGTACAAGAAAGCGAAGTGTTTTGTTTTAAAAATTCCGTTAGGGATTATCTATGGGTAGCAGATAAAAACAAAGACAATTAGATCCCATATGGGACTTGATAAAATCTTTTGCTGAAATATTTCTACCCATATTAGATAATATTTGAAGATAAAATGGATATTTAAAGGAAAGGGAAACGCGTATTAACAAAAAAGCCTTCTCGAAAGAAAGCTTTTAAGTACCCGGAGCGGGACTTGAACCCGCACGACCGCAATGGTCATTGGATTTTAAGTCCAACGTGTCTACCAATTCCACCATCCGGGCTTCATTTAGATTTTCCAATAAAAATTAAAAATGAACTTTTTTTGAGCGAAAGACGGGATTCGGACCCGCGACCCCGACCTTGGCAAGGTCGTGCTCTACCAGCTGAGCTACTTTCGCGTTTTTTAACTTCTGCAAACTTCGTGCTCTATCATCCCGATAACTATCGGGAGAGCTACTTTCTCAATATTTTTTTCACATTATGCAAGAACGTTGTGCTCTATCATCTCGATCCCGATAGCTATCGGGACTATTTGGAGAGCTACTTTCGCATTATTTTAAGAACTTGGCGGGAAAGCTTTTCCCCTTTGAGGCTGCAAATATACATATATTTTTTTTTGACAAGCAAGCTTTTAATTGAAATTTATTTCCCTAAAAGTTTTTTAATTTCATTGAGTTTCATAAGTGCTTCAACAGGCGTAAGTGTATTGATATCTGTACTTAAAATATCATCCCTGATTTGATATAAAAGAGGATCGTCTAACTGTATAAAACTCAGCTGAAAATCATTTGTTTTCCTTTGCTTGCTTTTAGTTGATTTGCTAAAATCGCCTTTGCGATGTGCCTCTTCCAACTGCAAAAGCATCTCATTGCTTCTATCGACAATGCTTTGTGGAATACCCGCCATTTTTGCAACATGAATACCAAAACTATGTTCACTTCCTCCTTCTTCTAACTTGCGTAAGAAAATGACCTTGTTCTGAATCTCTTTAACCGAAATATGATAATTTTTAATTCGTTGAAAAAGTTTTGCCATCTCATTCAGTTCATGATAATGAGTGGCAAATAATACTTTGGCCTTGAATGCAGGATGCTCGTGCAAATATTCTGCAATGGACCAGGCGATGGAAATGCCATCGTAAGTGCTTGTACCTCTACCAATTTCATCGAGTAAAATCAAACTTCTGTTGGAAATATTGTTTAAAATACTCGCTGTTTCGTTCATTTCTACCATAAAAGTAGATTCACCCGAAGAAATATTATCGCTTGCCCCAACACGAGTAAATAATTTATCGATCAAACCAATTTTTGCACTTTCGGCAGGAACAAAGCTCCCCATCTGTGCAAGCAAAACAATCAAAGCTGTTTGTCGGAGCAAAGCCGATTTACCCGACATATTTGGTCCTGTGATAATAATGATTTGCTGCTTTTCCGTATCGAGAAATACATTATTAGCCACGTAAGTTTCACCAGGGTCTAACTGCTGCTCAATAACAGGGTGACGACCGTTTTTAATATCTAAAACGTACGAATTGTTTACTTCAGGACGAATATAATTATATTCATTGGCTAGAGCGGCAAAGGATAAAAGCACATCCAATTTTGCCGTAATAGCAGCATTTGTTTGCACAGGAACAATATAATCGGCTAGGCTGAGGATTAAATTCGAGTACAATTGCTGTTCAAGCGCAAGAATTTTGTCTCCGGCACCCAGAATTTTTGACTCCAGAATTTTTAGTTCTTCGGTAATATAACGCTCCGAACCCGTTAAAGTTTGCTTACGATGCCATTCCTCCGGGACTTTATCTTTATGTACATTCGTAACTTCCAAATAATAACCAAACACATTATTGAACCCGATTTTCAAGGAGGAAATACCGGTTTTTGCACTTTCTCGTTTTTGAATGTCTTTTAAAATATCCTTACTCGAACTTGTAATAGTACGCAGTTCATCCAGTTCTTCAGACACTCCATCAGCAATTACATTTCCTTTAGCCACTATTACAGGTGCATTTTCTTGTAATTCAACTTCCATTTTCTGACGGATCAAACTACAAAAATTTAGCTGTTCTGCCATGCGTTGCAAATTTGATTCTTGACTTTTGGCCAGAATATTTTGAATATCCTCAATATGATAAAGTGCTCGTTTTAGTTGTAGGGTTTCTCTTGGGTTTACTTTCCCTGTCGCAACTTTAGAAATCAGACGTTCTAAATCGCCTAAATTGTTTATTTCAGCAATTAGAGAATCGCGCAAAAGTGTGTTTTTCACAAAAAAAGCAACAATATCAAGGCGCTCTTTGATGGGCTGAATATCTTTTAATGGCAAAATCATCCATCGCTTCAGCATTCGCGATCCCATAGGAGAAACCGTTTTATCGATTACATCGAGCAGTGTTTTGGCATTTTCATTGGGAGAATGCAAAAGCTCCAGATTTCGTATGGTAAATCGATCCAACCAAACATAATGATCTTCTTCTATTCGCGATAGCTTGTTGATATGTGCAACTTTATGGTGTTGAGTTTCGTTGAGATAATGCAAAGCCGCTCCAGCAGCAATAATGCCTTGTTGAAGATGCTCCACTCCAAAACCTTTAAACGATAAAGTTTTGAAATGATTGAGTAAAATATCGGTGCCAAACTCGGAGGTAAAAACCCAATCGTCGAAAGTAGTGGTAAAGAATTTATCGCCAAAGGTTTTATTAAAATTGGTCAATTTATTTCGTTGAACTATCACTTCATTAGGTCGAAAGCTTTGCAATAGTTTATCCACATAGGCAGTAGAACCTTGAGCCACAAAAAACTCTCCGGTGGAAATATCCAAAAAAGAGACGCCACTCACTTTGGCATTGAAATCGACACTGGCTAAAAAATTATTAACCGAATGTTCCAAAACATTATCATTGTATGAAACACCGGGGGTTACTAATTCGGTCACACCTCGCTTAACAATGTTTTTGGTCGTTTTTGGATCTTCTAATTGATCACAAATAGCTACGCGCTGACCCGCTTTTACCAGTTTTGGTAAATAGGTGTCGAGGGCATGATGAGGAAATCCGGCCAATTCAACCGAGCTGGCTGATCCATTGGCACGTTTAGTTAATACGATGCCCAGAATCTTGGAAGTTAATATGGCATCGGTGCTAAAAGTCTCATAAAAGTCGCCTACACGAAATAACAGCAAGGCATTAGGATATTTCGCCTTGATACTGTTGTATTGTTTCATTAATGGTGTTTCAGCAATTTTTTTTTCAGCCACAGACTTCTTTTATTTGATTAGTTGGTAAATTTACTGATTCTGAACAAACCTCGCTTTTTTTTTAGAAAATTTTGAAAAATAATTTTCAGCCGGAATAATGTATGGGGAAATAGTTGCTTTTATCCCTTGTCTTTTATACGCTCAATTTTTAATTTATTTAACACATAAACACACCCTATTCGCTTACTAGTTGATAAGTAAATAATTACAAGAATTTCAGTTGTTAATATTTTTTATTAATAGAGCCTCATTCATTAGTTAAATAGTGTTAAAATTAATTATGTTTGCATTATAAAAATAACCTATTTATTAATTTAACTAAATATAAAGATTGATGAGAAACAAATTTTTACTTTTAGTGCTTTTGGCTGTCGTAATGGCTTTACCTCAAGCATTCAGTCAGGGTGTTACAACCTCTTCTATTTCAGGAAGTGTTGTTGATAATACCGGAGCAGCAATACCTATGGCCAATGTGGTAGCGATCCATACTCCTTCTGGGACTCAATATGGCACAACTACTATGGATGATGGAAGTTTTCAGATTCGTAATATGCGTGTTGGTGGACCTTATAAAGTAGTCGTGACCTTTATTGGATTTGAAAACGCCGAGGAAACCGGCATCTATTTACAATTAAACAAGACTTCCAACGTAAGTATTTTACTTAAATCCAGTTCAACTGAATTAGCCGAAATCGAAATTTTATCAAAGGTTGAAGGTGAGCTTAGTGCTGAGCAAACAGGTGCTATGACGAACATCGACAGTAAATTGATTCAAAGTTTACCAAGTATCTCTCGTAGTTCTCAAGATCTTACTCGTCTTACTCCTCAATCCGACGGAAATAGTTTTGGCGGTCGTAATAAACTCTATAATAACTTCTCTTTGGACGGATCAATTTTTAACAATTCTTTTGGTTTAGATTATGCAACTCCAGGAGGACAAGCTGATGCCCAACCAGTATCTCTAGATGCTATTGAGCAAATTCAAGTTTCTTTGGCTCCATTTGATGTTCGTGAAGGTGGATTTACCGGTGCAGGTATTAATGCGGTTACAAAATCGGGAACCAATGAATTAAAAGCTACGGTTTATACTTATTTACGCAACGAGCAAATGATTGGCAAAAAGGTTAGTGGTATTGATGTCCCTAATCTTGATTACAGCACCAGTCAAACTGGAGTTAGCGTTGGAGGACCAATAATTAAGAATAAATTATTCTTCTTTATCAATGCAGAAGCTGAACGCAGAAATCAATTGGCTCACGGTTATGTTGCCAATGACGGAACAAACTCAGGTGCAAATGTTACTAGCGTTTTAGAAAGTGATATTATTGCTGTTCAACAACATTTGTTAAACGAATGGGGTTATGATGCTGGTGCTTATCAAGGCTATAATCACGAAACTTATAACAATAAGTTTTTGGCTAAATTGGATTGGAATATTGCTAAGAATCATACATTTACAGTACGTTATAATATGTTGGATGCTTGGAAAGATATTCTTCCTCACCCAGAGGCAATTATTGGACGTGGACCTACCAGTTACCGTCTTCCTTTCGAAAACGAATCCTATGTCATTAATAATAAAATTCAGTCAATCGTTGGCGAGTTAAACTCTATTTTCTCAAGCAAAATAGCTAATAAATTATTAGTAGGTTATACTTCTTTCAGAGATACACGTGACCCTCATTCTGAACCATTCCCAGTTATCGATATTTTCGATGCTAATGGAAATTTGGCTATTTCTGCCGGATCTGAAATGTTCTCAACAAACAATGTGCTCGATCAAGATGTTTTCCAATTTACAGATAATTTAACTTTCTATTTGGATAAACACACGATTACTGCCGGTGTAAACTATGAGGTTTTCAAATTCAACAATTCATTTAACTTATTCTTCTATCCCTGGCATACCTTTGGTAGTGTAGAACAATTCTTGGCTACTACTTCTGCTGATATGGATTTCAATCAGGAAGTAACAGATGCACAACAAAGACCTTTCGCTATGTCTGAAGTTGATGTTGGTCAATTAGGTATTTATTTACAAGATGAATACGCTATGACTAATAAATTAAATTTAACCTACGGTCTTCGTATTGATGCCCCTGTTTATCTAAATACAATTCCACCTTCAGCAGCAGTTGATGAAGCAGCAAATTTTGAGGGTTGGGTTGATGAGAATGGTAATTCTGCAATGGTTAATCCCGGAAAATGGCCTAGCTCTCGCGTATTATGGTCACCACGTGTTGGCTTTAACTACGATGCAAAAGGAGATAATAGCCTTCGTTTCCGTGGTGGTACCGGAATTTTTACCGGTCGTATCCCTTTTGTATGGTTGGGTAATCAAGCATCTAATTCTGGTATTTCCCCCGGATATGCTTTTCAGGTTAATGCTACTTCTGATGACTTTCATTTTCCACAAGTATGGAAAAGTGATTTTGCTGTAGACTGGAAATTAAAAAATGGTTGGTTTGCAAGCTTTGAAGGCATCTATGGAAAAGATATCAATGCTGTAGTTCATCGTAATTACAATATGAGAGCTCCTTCCCAAACGTTAAGTGGAACAGGCGATCACCGTGCTATATTTGCTGGCTTTAACGAAGTGAATATTTATTCTTCAGATCCAAATTCAATTGGATTCCTTGATGCAGGTACAATCATTATGGACAATGTAGACGAAGGACATCAATACAGCTTAACGGGTAAATTACAAAAAACCTTTGATTTTGGCCTTCGTGCAGATATTGCTTATACTTATCAGGAGTCTAAAGATTATACTTCTATTCCTGCAGAAATTGCTGCTGATGCTTTCCAACGTAACCCTGTTGTTGGCGATCCTAACGATCCTCAACTTTCTTGGTCTCGTTATGGCCTTCAACACCGCATTATTTCGAGTTGGCTCTACCAAACTGATTACAAAACAATGACTTCAACCGTTGCTTTATTTATTGAAGCAGGACAAGGCAATAGATATTCTTATACCTATGCAGGAGATTTAAATCAGGATGCGATTATAAATAACGATCTACTTTATGTTCCATTTAACGCTTCAGATATTCATTTTGGTACTGTTGTAGATGGTGCAGGGGTGGTTGCTGCTAATGCGGACGCACAATGGACTGCATTAAATGCATTTATCGAACAAGATCCTTATTTAAGCACAAGACGTGGCCAGTATGCCGAAAGAAACGGTGCTTCTTTGCCTTGGTTTATGCAAATGGATTTACGCATTATGCAAGATTTCCATTTTAATGTAAAAGGAAAAAGAAACACTATTCAATTATCTCTTGATATAATGAATTTTGGAAATATGTTTGGTTCTGTTTGGGGTGTTCGTCAATTTGCACGTACTTATACTCCTCTTACTGTTAATGGGCTTGACGCCAACAGAGTACCTTATTTCAATTTCGACACGAATTTGAAGAAATCTTATATTGATGACTTCTCAGTGAATTCGAAATGGCAAATGCAATTTGGCATTCGTTATATCTTTAACTAAGGATATTTCAAATAAAGAAAAGTGCTGTTTCCTTTTGGGAGTAGCACTTTTTTTATGCTCATTTTATAATTTATTCTTTTAAAAAACTAACCATAGAGACACGAAGACACAGAGTCTTAACTTGATTTACTTATTCATAACCAATCTTTTCTTCGTGTCTTAGTGCCTTTGTGGTGAGGAATTCAAATATCAAGAAAATCAAAGCTCCAAATAAAACTCAATACGATCTATCACCTCTCCCAAAACAACAAAGACAAAAAGAGTGTGATTTGCAGGTTCAAAACCTAAGACAAAGAAAAG
>JAGGUP010000037.1 GCA_021158405.1 Bacteroidales bacterium | reverse complement strand
CATTATTTTGAAGAATTTGCGACTAGGAGTGAGGCAAGTAAAAGGGAATATTTTTTCAAATCAATAGCTGGATATAACTTTTTAAAGGATCAAAAGATTATTTGATTAGTAAGTGGGGTCACACTTCCTTTTTGGGTTCTCCCAAAGGGATCCCTACGGGAGAATCCCTCTTTCTCCGCTTTAAAAGGGAGGTGTTGAAAAAGCATCTCCTTTTTTGTTTTGAAAAATGTTGTATTACACCTACATATTAAAAAGCGAGAGCCACGGAATTTGATAATATACCGTTAAAGGCAACCCTTCGCCTTTTCGCATTCTCGTGTGTCACTTGTCTTGTCACCTCATCACCACTACCATATTAGCATATTGTCAAATTAGCCTTCTCCCTAAAATAGCGTCCGGTAATCGACTTTGGATGAGCAATTAAATCCTTAATATTGCCCTGAAAAATAAGCCGACCACCCAAATCGCCCGCTCCTTCACCTAATTCTATCAGATGATGTGCCTTGGCAATAAGCAAAGGATTGTGTTCTATAATAATGAGTGTGCAATGTTGTTTTAGCAAGGTATAAAAGAGTTGAAAAAGAAAATGTAAATCGCTTGAATGAAGTCCTTTGCTTGGTTCATCAAAAAGAAAAATGGTATCTTGAATATTCGTTAACAGAATCTCATGCACTATCTTTACCCTTTGAAATTCACCTGCTGATAAATGTTTAAATTGTTGATTTAACTTCAAATAAGACAAGCCAATCTTTTGAATAAATTCCAGTTTTTGTTTTAACACAGTATGCGCTGCAAAAAATGTTAAAGCTTCCGAAACATTTAAATTCAAAACTTCAGCAATGGAAAGCCCTTTGTATTTAATGGTCAGTATATTGGCCTGATAACGATTGCCATTACAGCTTTCGCAAACCATACTCAAATCGTTCAAGAAATCAAGTTTTACAGTAATTTCTCCTTGACCCTTGCAAACGGGACATTGTCCGCTCTTGGATTGAAAAGAAAAATCAATGGCTTTCAGCCTTGCTTCTTTAGCCTTTGTTTGGTTGGCGAAAAGTTTTCTTATTTCATCGAAAAGTCCTAAATATTCAGCAATAAAACGAGGAGTTGCTTGTTTTTTCATCCCCGATATCCAATGCATTTGAGAGTTATTTTCTAAACCAGATACAGCTTTGCAATTTATGGCTTTCTTTGCTTTATAAGAAGCAAAAAGCACTTCATTAATCAATGAAGTTTTACCACTTCCGGAAACGCCACAAACTATGTTTAATTGATTTATTTTAAATTTGACATCAATGTTCTTTAAATTATTTACATTGGCTTGCCTCAGATGAATTTCTTTCTCATTTATAAACGTTTGGTAATCTAAAAAGAGTCCTAATTCTTTGTTGAATAAATTTTTATAGGATTGAGTTGCTCCTTCGAAAATGATTTCTCCTCCTTTAGTTCCGGCCTCAGGTCCCAACTCAATCAAATAATCTGAGGTGGCAATAATATCGGGATGATGTTCAGTAAATATGATTGTATTTCCTAATTTTTTTAAGCGCTCCATGGCTTTTATAATGATCGGAAAATCGGTGGGATGCAAACCGGTTCCCGGCTCATCGAGTACATAAGTTATTCCACTTAAATTTCCGCTTAACTGAATCCCAATGAGTGCTCTTTGATATTCACCCCCCGATAAAGAACTCGTTTTTCGATTTAATTGAAGATAATCTAAGCCTATCTCGCTAAGCGCGCTGAGTTTTTGAAGGATATTCTCGATTAATTGAATATCAATTAGTCTGTTCGGTGTAATTAATTTCCGGTTTACATTTTTAAACAGCAATATACTCTGTTTAATAGACAGAGCACTCAATTCGGCAATGTTTAAACCTTCAAATTTTACTTTAAGCACTTCATTGTTTAGTCGCATGCCATTACAGGCAGTACATTTTTCTTCTATTAAATAGGGAAGAAGATCATCCCCTTTATTGTTTGCTTTTTTACGGTAATATTCATCCAAGATTAAAACAACAAATCCGGGCCATTTCCCGTAGAAATGATGTGTTCCCGTTCTGTTCTTGCGTTTAAATTGCCATGTAACTTCATAAATTTCATCACCAGTTCCATAGAAGGCTTTCTCAATATCGGTTGGTTTTAACTTTTCAATCGGTTGATTAAAATCAATACCAAAACGTTCGCCTACTTTCTGTAAAGTTGCCAAATATTGCCCATTCTGATCAGCGTAAAATTGAATCGATTTATGATTTGCAAAAGCACCATTAAAAAGCGATTTACTGCGATCACTCAAAAGCAGATGGGGCTTTGATGTTAATCTAGTCCCCAATCCACTACAAGCCACACAGCTGCCTTCGGCTTGGTTGAATGAAAAATGACTGGCACTGTATTTTAATGCGTATTTTGAATGGCAAGATATACAGAAATCGTCCTTAATTTCTGCGCCGCAATTTGGACAATAATGAATACCAAAGCGTGCATAGAGTAAGCGATACAAATCATAGATTTCGGTGAAGGTTCCTAAAGTAGAGCGAGCATCTTGAATTTGATTTTTTTGTCGAAGTCCAATAACAGGGGTCAGACCTGAAGCAGTATCAAACTGAGCTTGCGAATAATGCGAGGTAAACTGCCGAACATAATTAGGAAAGCTTTCTGTAAATCGATTTTGGGATTCGGCAAATAAAGTGTCGAAAGCCAAACTCGATTTTCCACTTCCGGATTTCCCAATAATAGCTGTGATTTTATTAATGGGAATTTGAATAGCTATTCCTTTTAAATTATTTGTTCTAACTCCTGTAAGTTCTATCGGCTCTTCCAATTCCTTTTTCTTTTCAATTGCTTTAAGTTCTTTCGAAACTTTATGAATGCTTTTTGGAATAAGAGAGTTTTTGCAATTCAAAATCTCAGCATAAGAACCTGAAAATACTACAGTTCCTCCTTTTTCTCCACCATCAGGACCTAATTCTATCAGATGGTGTGCATTTCGAATGATATCTAAATGATGTTCGATAATAAGCAAAGTATTCCCCTGATCTAACAATTCAGAAAAGAGATTTAACAGGACTTGGATGTCGTGAAAATGAAGTCCGGCACTTGGTTCATTAAAAATATACAAGCAGTTTTTCGATTTTCCTTTTATCAATTCTGTCGCCAACCGAATGCGCTGCGCTTCTCCGCCCGAAAGTGAATTGGAAGATTGTCCTAATTTTAAATAATCCAACCCAATATTATTTACAACAGCTACTTGTTTTTGGATACTTGGCTCATCAGCAAAAAAATCAAAGGCCTCTTCAAAGCTCATTTGCAATACTGTCGAAATACTTTTCCCTTTATAAAGAATTTTATTGAGTTCCTCTTTATAGCGGCTTCCTTGGCAGTATTCACAGGTTTTTTCAATATTCCCTAAAAAATGCATCGCCGTTTCAATTTTCCCGGCGCCTTCACATTTTTCGCATCTGCCACCAACCGTATTGTATGAAAAAGTACTGGCCGTGTATTTCTTTTCTTTCGATTCCGCCTGTTTGGCATAGAGTTTTCGGATGCTGTCGAATAACTTGGTATAGGTAGCAGGCGTGCTTCTTGCTGTTTTGCCAATAGCCGATTGATCTACATGAATAATTTGTTGGAATTCAAAATTTTCTAATGTTGGATTTCCACGAGCATGGATTTGATCGTAATAGGTTTTTTTAGCTAAGGGAAGGAGGGTTTGAAATAAAAGGCTTGATTTTCCGGCTCCAGAAACTCCTGTAATCACATTCATTTGATTGTACTTGAAATCGACGCAAATGTTTTTAAGGTTATTAATAGAGGCATTTAGAACGGAAAATATTTTTTCTTTTTTCTTGGGTTGAAAGAGGAGATGAATAGATTTTCGTTTTTGTAAATAATCAAGAGTAAGTGATTTATGTTTTGATTTTAGAAAATTTTCTTTTGAACCATTGAAAATAATCTCGCCACCATACACGCCGCCAAGCGGTCCAATTTCAATAATCCAATCGGCTTGTCGCATAGTTTCTTCATCATGCTCTACTGTAATCACCGTATTTCCATTCAGAACCAGTTCTTTTAGTTTCTGTATGATTTTTGTATTTATTATTGGATGAACACCCGCCGATGGTTCATCAAAAACAAAGGTGATATTGCGTAAACAAGAAGCAATTTGTTTAGCCAATCGCATCCGTTGAATTTCTCCTCCTGACAGAGAATTAGCTGTTCGGGAACATTTTAAATAGGAGAGACCAAGCTCTTGAAGCAAAGCAATGCGCTCTTGAATAGGTTGGATAATTTTTTCTGCAATAGCTTGTTGCTGAGACGAAAGCTTTATGTTTCGTAAAATGATGCTTAACTCAGCTAAATTTTGATCTGCGAATGCTGCAATGTTTTTTCCATCAAGAGTTACACTTAATGCGTCTTTAGAAAGTCTTTTGCCATCACATTTGCTGCATACTTGAGTTTTGGCAAATCGAAGAATATTAGGGTTTCGATCGCGTTTTAAAATATCATTCATCACCGGAAGGATGCCTTTATAATAGCCTTCTTCTCTTGGCTTAGCTGTTATTCCGGCCCATTTCATCCTCGATTCAAGTGTATGTTTCCCATAAGGAATGGTAATGATTTCGCTTCCGTTTAAAACAATGTTTTTTTGTTCATCGCTTAAATCTTTCCAAGGAATATTCACATTGAAACCATGAGCTTGACAAACCTGATCCAAAGTATCAATGGTTACTTGGGAGTAGATGATATACCCTTGGGGATTCGTTATTTTAAAAGCTCTTTCGCGAATGCTTTTGTTTTCATCCTCAATGAGTAATTCTGGATCTATCTTATCTTCTAAGCCTAATCCGTTGCAATTTGAACAAGCTCCTTCCAGGCTGTTAAATGAGAAAAGGCTACGACTTATTTCTAGGCTTTCATTTTCAGATCTTCCAAGTCGTGCAAATAACAAGCGAAGTAAATCATAAATCTCTGAAATGGTTCCAACTGTCGACCGAGGGCTATGATTGTTTTGTGTTTGTGAAACGGCAATAGTAGGAGTTAAGCCTTGTATGCTTTCCGCCTTTGGTTTTTCCATTTTATCGATGAATTTCCGTGCATGACCGGAAAGATTGATAAAATATTTTCGTCTCCCTTCATTATTGATGACATCAAAAGCTAAGGATGATTTTCCAGAACCGGAAATACCCGTAATGACAATAAACTTGTTTCTTGGTATCTTTAAGGAAATATTCTTTAAATTGTTTTGCCTTACACCTTTAAGCTCTATCCATTCTTGCATTTCTGTTTAGTTTTCAACACGCCAATCGATTGGTGCTAACCCATTCTGACTGAGGAGTAAGTTCGTTTTTGAAAAATGTTTACTTCCTAAAAATCCCCTATGGGCAGAAAGCGGCGATGGGTGAACAGTAGTTAAAATATGATGTTTTGATTGATCTATCAAAGCCGATTTGGAAATAGCAAAATTGCCCCATAGTAAGAAAACCAGATTTAATTTCTGTTCGGAAAGTTTCTTAATTACTGCATCTGTAAATTGCTCCCACCCTTTTTTTTGATGAGAACCAGCTTGATGAGCGCGTACAGTCAGTGTTGCATTAATAAGCAATACGCCTTGTTTGGTCCAGGGAGTTAAACATCCACTTTTAGGGTAGGGAATACCTAAATCGCTTTCAATTTCTTTAAAGATATTTCTTAAGGAAGGTGGATGTTTTATGCCGGCATTTACGGAGAAACATAATCCATGTGCTTGATTTGCATCATGGTAGGGATCTTGACCTAGAATAATGACTTTTACTTGATCAAAAGGAGTGGAGTCGAAGGCAGCAAATATTTGATTGCTTGGTGGATAAATTGTGGATTTCTTCTTTTCCTCAACTAAAAATGTCTTTAACTGAGCAAAATAATCTTTATCAAACTCTTCTTTGAGCACTTTGTACCAGCTCTCTTCAATATTCGGCTTTTTCTTTGTCATCTTATAATTCTTTAAGGGGTAAAATTACAATTCTTATTAATGTAGAATACCATTGAAAAGTCAAAAAAACAATAAGTTGATAGAAAAAGCGTTTGCCAAATAGATGAAATGTTTTTTATCATAAATGAAAAACATTGATTATTTTAGCTTTTTTAAGTCTCGAAATATTAATATGAAACGTAAAGTAGTTTTTTTAGCAAGTTTGTTTATTTTGGCCTTGGTTACTTTCTCCTGTTCTACATCTAAAAAATGTCCGGCCTACGGCGAAACACAACAATACCAGAAAAGCAATCGGCGCTAATTACTGATAAGGAATCCCCTATCTATTTCTTTGATTCCACTAATTGCTTAGCTTTACTTTTTTGCCATTCTCAAAGGTAACTATAAAAGCATCTTTTATGATGTTTTTGACCTTTTCTATTTTAAATTTGTGTGCATCTTCATAAGAACCAAAACTTCCAAGTGTATAGACATATTTACCTCCATCGTTAATAATATAGTCTATTTTATTTTGAGAATTATTCAATCTTGAGCTTAACCAATCGTAAGAAATAGGATGACTAAAGACTCCAATTTGTATTTTATAAGTTTTATGGGTCGAAGTCGTTTGTCCTTGACCTGCAATTGTTTTCAGTTGAGCATCTACCTTATTGGAGGCATCTTCCAGAATAATTATATCTTCATTTGCAGGATAAGAAACGCCTTGTGAAATTGCTTTACGTGCATTGACCAAAGAAACCTTTTCTCCCTCATTAAAGGCAACTACAAAAGCATCAGGAACGCCTTTTGAACGTACCGTTGTTTTATTTTCTTCTGCATCCGATATGCTTTTGAAGATTCCGTTAAAATAAACCCAAAGACCAGTTTGCAAACGGGAATGATACAAGGGTTTGATTCCAAATAAGTTTGCAGAGGATCGTGGACGACTATAAACCCCGACTTGAACAGAATAATAAACACCCGTCAATTGTGAAATATTTGTGGCTGAGAAATTTATAGTGCGATATATACTGGGAAGTGAAATATTTGTTTTGTTTAACAAAGCCAAAGTTGCCTCATCAATAGTGCCGGCCGCTTCAAATAGATTAACTATTTTTCCATTTTTCCAGCTCTTGATAAATGCATCACTATATCCTTGTTGACGTAAAGAATTACGACGAATAATGGCCGCTTTAAGGGCGGTGAATTTTCCTGAAAAATACCTATACAATTCTTTTTCGCTGTCTTTTATACTAAATAAATCCATTGCATTCAAAAAGTTATCT
>JAGGUP010000060.1 GCA_021158405.1 Bacteroidales bacterium | reverse complement strand
TGTTTGCATTGTAAAGCAGGTCTATCATCCTCTCTAGATTTTCCCTGCCAACGCTCAAAAGGTTGATATCAGTAGGATACTTTATCTCTTGGTCTGCTATAGTGGCATCAGCTTTCAATGTGCCACGATTAGGTTTTGGGGAAGTATCGTTGTCTTTTTTGCTTTTGATGCACGACTGATGAGGCTTTACCTGCTCAGCTTTTTCTATGACTAGTTTGTTGAAACTATCAAACTCTTTCCCTCCAAGTCGTTTCCGGATATCAACAAACAAGCTAGCATCGAAAGCTTTCTTGGTTGTGAAACTTTTAAAGCCACAAAAATATTGAATATAGATATTCTCCTGAATCATCTCTATCGTTCCTCTATCATCTAGCCTGAGTTTGTGCTTTACAATAAGTGCTGCAATTACAGCCCTTATATCTACTGATTTGCGCCCTGAATCAGACTAAAGCTTACTGCTGTAAATAGCCGCCAGATCATCGTATGGAACTATGGATGCTAATTTTACCCATTTGTTATCAGCTAAAAGATCACGTTCAAAAGGATGATTAAACCCTTCCAAACTAAGTTGATTTTGTGAAGTATAATTTATCATAAGTGCACGCCTTTTGATATAAATATACAAAATACTGTGCATTTAACAATGAAAATAAGGCGCAAGTTATCAACATATAATATTGAATATCAGTTGATAAAGTGGTTTTTTGATAAAAATCAGCAGACCCTAAGTAGATATTTATGTAGTTATTTTTGGATTGTTTGGTGCTTTTTGTCGGCTTTTCTATTATAGAATATGATCTGTTAATTTATTTCCTTTCCGACGAAGCATCATGGAAACGCTAATAAGAAGGAATAGCACAGCTATAAAAGCAGATAAACGTCCAATATAATCGCCATAGCGAACATAAAAAGTAATTTCATCGTTAGCGTTGAGCGTGGCTTTTTTTGCATCTTGAGTCCAGTATTCCGTTCTCTCATAAATATCACCACGCTGATTTACAAAGCAAGAAATACCAGTATTAGCTGATCGTGCAATGCTTCGGCGAGTTTCTATTGCTCGTAAAGAAGCAAACATTAAATGCTGTTTATAGCCCGATGTATTTCCCCACCAGCCATCGTTGGTAATAATACATAGAATTTGAGCCCCATTTTGTACAAAGCCATTGGTAAACTCACCAAATACCGATTCAAAACAAACTAAAGGAGCAATCTTATATTGACTATCAGCTGATGTAAATATTCTTCGTTTTGTATCGTAACCTAAGCTGCCTACGGTTCCGCCTAAGTCAAAAGCAATTTGTTGAAATGGTGCAAGAAGTTTTTGAAAAGGCATCATTTCTGCACCGGGAACAAATTTTGATTTGTGATAATGCTCTCGTTTATCGAAACGGTTTAAAAACAAAGCCGTATTGTATTCATCATAAAGAGCTCCAGAGTTCGTTTTCCTTGCGGTGATAGTCGGCTCTTTTAAAAATTTATAAGAAGAAACACCTACTAATAGGTTTAGATTTGGGTAATCGGATAAGAAATGTTTTAACATAGGAATGGAAACCGTTCTTGATCCCATATTGGTAGAATAATTAAAATCAGGTTCTTGCAAATGCTCTTGAATAGCAGATTCAGGAGCCAACAGAAAAGTGGTTTTCGAATCTACCAAAGGACTACTTAAATCAATTATTCGATTTATAACTTCCTGAGGTGGCGCTTCGTATTGTTCGCTATAAGGATCCATATTGGGCTGCACAACAACAATATTTACCGGGTTGATTTTCTCCGTATAATTTTTGTATCTATTTATTGAAATCAATATTGGTATCGTAATTAAAGCGATCAGCCAAAGGCCATAAAAGCTTGCCTTTCTGTATTGTTTAGTCTGTGCAAGTAGCCGATAAAACTTATAAAATTCTATATTTAGAATTAAAATCCAAAGACTTCCTCCAAAAATACCGGTGTATTCGTACCATTGTATGATAGAAGGGTATTTTGCGAATGCATTTCCTATATTCAACCAAGGAAAAGACAAAGACCAATCAAGGTGAAAGTATTCAAAAGCAATCCAAAAGAAGATTAAGAAATAATAAGGAGAAACGCGTTTTTGAAAATAACTCTTGGTCCAGGAATACAAACCAAACGTTATCGACATAAAAGAGGCGTTTAATAAAATAGCCATAACAGCTCCATAATCGGAAGCATTCCAAATCCACCAAACACTAATAATATGCCAAATGATAAAGGCCAGATAAGCATAGCCCATCACTCTCCATGTTTTTGCGCCATTAGAATCTTTTGAAATACTGTCTTCGAGTAAGAGTAAAGGAACAAAAGCGATAAATAAGATTAGAGGAATGCCATTTGGAGGCCAGCTAAGTCCAAAAAGGATGCCTGAGATGATAGATAGGAAAAGGTTTAGGTAGCGTTTCATTTGGACAAAAGTAGGGAAAAGGGACTAAAAAAAGACATAACTTTGTTTTTTGATTTCAATTAAAAAGGGTTTTTAAATTTGAAGCCCAGTATATCACAAAAATGGGGTTATTCACAAAAAAAATGCCTCTCGAAACCACTCAAGAGGCAAAAACCAAAAAACCTAAATTATAAAACAAAATTTATTTAAGAATTATGTTAATTAAATAACACTGTTTATGTAAAAACAATGCAAATGTAATACCTTGTTTGTTATTTGCAAAACAATTAACGATTTTTTAGCATTTAATTTTTCAGCCACTCTAATTCTTATTTAGAATTATTTTTTATTGTGAAGTCAATAACACGATTAACGAATTATCAATACATTTGATAATTCATATATAAACAACTAAATGATTAAATATCTTCTCTTATGAAAAATAAAAATTTTGTTATAATTGCTTTTATGCTGCTTACTTCCAGTTTAAGTTTTGCTCAACAAACCTATGCACCACTTATGAAAACGAGTGCTCAAAATAAATCAATAGACGAGCTGACTACGGAAATAAAAGCGGCTTTAGTGTCTAAGAATTTTGAGCTTATCGGTCAATATAATCCTATGCAATCAGAAGATTTATTTGTCCTTTGCTTTACAAGAAATGATTTACAGAAGGCTTGTCTTTCTTTTCAAGAGCGTGGTGCTTTAGCCTCTGTGCTTAAAATCGGATTGCAAAAAACGGGAAACAGTGTAGATATAAGTATACAAAATCCAATGTATATGTTCTATGCTTATTTTCGGGAAGAAATATCAAAGCAACAAACAGTATTGACAAAAATCGATGCAGATGCAAAATTGGTTCTTTCAGATATGTACGGAAAACTTAGCTCTTTTGGTGGTGAATTAAATACCGAAAAACTTATGAATTATCATTATAAAGTGATGATGCCATATTTTGATGATCCTGCTGAATTGGAAACTTATGCTAGTTTTGAGGAAGGTTTAGCTTATATTCAGGCTAAATTGGAAAAATCTACAAGGGTAAAGAAAGTATATCAACAGATTTTTACTGAACAGAAAGTCGCGGTTTTTGGCCTCGCATTTCAAGATATAGAAAAAGGAGAGGAAAAATATTTACCAATTATTGGGGAAAGTCATCTTGCTGCAATGCCTTATGAAATAATATTGCAAGGCAAAGAAGTAACTATATTGCCCGGAAAATATAGAATTGCCTTGTATTGGCCGGAATTAACGATGGGGACTTTTATGAAAATAATGAGTACACCGGGAAATATTGAGGATGCTTTTAAAGAAGTTACTGTAAAGTAATTGCAAATTGCTAAAAGAAGGAAGCTATACTTTTTGCGCAGCTTTTTTTATTTCCATTCTACAATGGTTCCTCTGCTTTTGTCTAACATATGTACGGGAACAGTTTCTTGTATAGTCTGAGCTATACTTTCAATTAATTTTGTCTTTGCAAGTTTTCGTGTATAAACAAGTGAAACTTCGCGAAGTGGTTGAATATCATGAAATTTACGAACCTGCTTAGCTCTTTTACTATCAAATTCCAAGCTGCTTAACTCGGGAATTAAAGTATAACCTCCTTCTTTATCAATAATACGCATCAAAGTATCCAGATTCCCTCCTTCAAATTCAAAAGGTAAAGCGTCAGACTCAAATTTTTGAATGTTACAAAGGTTAATCACCTGATGTCTAAAACAATGGCCATCGCTTAATAACCAAATTTCGGGAGTTGCAATATCCTTAATATCGATGATAGGTTGAACGGCAAATTGATGCTTTTGGTTGGAATAAACCATCATCTCTTCATAATATAAGGGATACTCAATGATTCCGGTATTGTTGAGTGGTGTAACTAATATTCCAACATCAAGTAAATCTTTTTTCAGTTGTTCTTCAATACTTTCCGTAATCAATTCTTCTACTTTAATTTTTACTTTTGGGAATTTCACTTTGAGTAGCCCGGTAAAAAGAGGTAATAAATAAGGTGAAATGGTTGGAATAATCCCGATACGAATTTCGCCACTTATATCTTCTTTTTCTTCTTTGATAAGTTGGTGAATACGGAAATTCTCGAGCAATACTATTCGGGCTTGTTTGATAACTTTCTCACCAAGCATAGTGGGAACTACAGGTTGTTTGCTGCGATCGAATATAATCAAACCCAATTGTTCTTCTAATTTTTTAATTTGCATGCTTAATGTAGGCTGGGTTACAAAGCACTTATCCGCCGCCATCGCAAAATGTCTATAAGTATCAACAGCCACTATATACTCTAATTGAATTAATGTTGTCATTTTACAAATATAGACAAATTCTATTAGATCATAAAAACAATTGATTTGACATATATGTATTTGAGTCTTATCTTTGCCTCATCTAAAAAAGTAATCTATTTAATTAAATAATAAAAACTAAACAATTATGGAAGATCAAGTACAAATAGTAAAAATGCCGGTAATTGGTGATCAGGCTCCTGACTTCACAGCTACTACGACCAAAGGACAAATTAAATTTTCTGATTTTGCAAAAGACAAATGGGTGGTTCTATTTTCTCATCCAGCAGATTTCACTCCTGTTTGCACAACCGAGATGACCGGTTTTGCTTTACGTAAAGGAGAATTCGACGCCTTGAACACAGAACTAATGGGATTAAGTATTGATAGTATTCACTCTCATCTTGCTTGGGTTCAGAATGTACGTGAAAAGACTGGTGTTTATTTTGATTTCCCAATTATTGCAGATATCGATATGAAAGTATCTAAATTGTATGGTATGTTGCAGCCGGGCGAAAGCGAAACTGCTGCTGTTCGTGCCGTATTCTTTATCGATCCTAAAAAGAAAATCCGTTTAGTGATGTATTATCCATTGAATGTTGGTCGTAATATGGACGAAATCCTTCGTGTTCTAGATGGTT
>JAGGUP010000034.1 GCA_021158405.1 Bacteroidales bacterium | reverse complement strand
TGTATAACACTCAAACGCTGCAAGCGAAGACTTTGCACCCCTTTTTTTAAATCTAAAATCTTGAAAATCATCCCACTGAAATTTTTAAATTAAGATATTCATAAATGCAATTGTTGCTAACGATTGTGTAAAGTTATGTTGTTTTTATTTCTCTTTTATGTTTTGTTTTTTAAATTGCTGTTATTAAGCTTATTATTATCTGAAATTAGGTCTAATGGGTTTATGATATTTGCAAGAGATTTTTTAGAGATATGAGTGTAAATCTCTATTGTTTTAAGGTTACAAAGCTCCCATTTATGAGTATCTAGGAATACAATTATATTTTGTTTCTGTGCCAATGCGTCAATCAATAAAAGTATCGATGTGTTTATAAGAATGGAAAATGTTTTCGATACCGATTCCAAATATAATAATTATTTCTTAAATAATTCTGAATGTTATTTCATTTGAGTGATAGAAAATAAAATGATTCTATCACTCAATTTAATATACATCGCCATTATCCCAATTTGAAACAGCTATTTATAGCCCTCAAAATAAGCCTTTAGCAAACTAACTACCTTCTTGGAATTGGCTTTAAATACAGCAAAAACAGCTTCCATATTTACACCATCTTCATCTATTTTCCAACTATCGTAATCGGTGCTCATAGCAATAGCAGCATAAGGTAGTTTTAACTCATTGGCCAGAGCGGCTTCGGGAGCTATACTCATATTAATTAAATCTGCCCCCCAAATTCGAAACATATTACTTTCAGCACGAGTTGAAAAACGTGGTCCTTCTATAGTAATCACTGTTCCTTTTACATGATGAGCAATGCTTAACTCCTTACAAATTGCAGCCAAGTCATTGTTAAGTTCGGCATCAAAAGGATCGGCCATAGGAGGGTGGTTGATGCCTGCTGTAAAATCATCAAAAAAAGTGTTGTGCCTAAATCGCGTAAAATCAATAAATTGATCGGGGAAAATTAAATGACCTGGTTTTATTTCTTCACGTAAACTGCCTACCGCTGTCGTCGCAATTATCTTAATGCAGCCTAATTTCTGTAAAGCCCAGATATTAGCTCGGTTATTTACCTTGGTAGGTGAATGTTCATGCTTTAAACCATGCCGTGAAAGAAAGAAAACCTCCACAGCATTAAAATCTGATTTATAAATAGGAGAAGATGTTTTCCCATAAGGTGTTTCCATATTAATAATTTCAGCATTTTTTTGTAGTTCTAGTTTTTCAAGTCCTGAACCACCAATTAAGGCAATTTTTTCTTTCGTCATAGCTGCTTATTTCAGTTCAAAATTATCTAAATTTTATCGAATACCCATATCTTAAAATATTTTCTAAAAACAATCGATAGAATTCTCTTATTTTTGTAAAAAATATCGGAATGAAGTCTATTCAAAGTCTTGTAATTATTGGTTCTGGCAATGTGGCAACGCATTTAGCTTTAGCATTTAAGGAGGCGGGAATCAATATTTATGGAGTTTATAGTAAGACTTTTGAACATGCAAAAAATTTGGCTAAAAAACTGGATACGATAGCTTATCTGACCATTGATGACATTCCAACAAATGCTGATGCTTATTTATTGGCTGTTTCAGATTCGGCTTTGCTAGATATTCTCAAACAATTGCCTCCAGTTGATAGTTTATTGATGCACACTTCAGGAACAGTTGGGTTGGATGTTTTTCCTAATAAATTTAAAAAAACGGCTGTCTTTTATCCCCTGCAAACATTTACTAAAGAAAAGAAAGTTGATTTTTCAACAGTTCCTATTCTGATTGAGAGTAAGGATGAAGAAGTTTTAAAGTTGCTTCAAATATTAGGAAATAAAATAAGCAAGGAAGTTAAACATGCCAATTCAGAACAAAGAAAACAGCTGCATTTAGCCGCAGTTTTTGCTTGTAATTTCACTAATTATTTGTTTCAAATTTCTTATGATTTGCTTGATAAAAACGGATTGGATTTCGCCCTTTTGAAGCCACTTATCAAAGAAACAATTGAAAAATTGGATTTTCTTTCTCCTGCTGAAGCTCAAACAGGACCTACCATTCGTAGGGATTTTGAAACCCTCAATGAACATCTGGAAATTTTAAAAGATTATCCTGATTATCATTATATTTATCATATAATTAGTGATCAAATTCTAAAATTAAATTCCAAATAAATGAATTATAAAGAAAAACTTAAGACAATAAATACCTTTATTTTTGATTACGATGGTGTTTTAACCGATGGCATTGTATATCCTTCTGCTGATGGGGAAATGATGCGTACAGCAAATGTAAAAGATGGTTATGCGCTTCAGCTTGCTGTAAAAAAAGGCTATAATGTGGCCATTATTTCTGGTGCAAAATCTCAAAGTATGACACAACGTTTGAAAGCATTAAATATTCAAGATGTGCACCTTGGCGTGAAAAATAAAATGGAAGTTTTCCATAAATATATGAAAAAGAAAAATCTCACGAATGAGCAAGTCTTATATATGGGTGATGATATTCCGGATTATCATATTATGCAAGAAGTAGGTGTTGCCACTTGCCCTGAAGATGCTGTGGAAGAAATCAAAAGTATTTCCGATTATATTTCGCATAAAGCAGGCGGGAAAGGTGCCGTTCGTGATATCGTTCAGCAAGTAATGAAAGTACAAGGCAAATGGATGGATGGCGAAGCTTTTCATTGGTAGTAGAGTTTTAAAAAAGTATTTAGCTTAAATAATATAAATAAATCATCAACTGTTCCCAATTTAAATTTTGATTAATGTACGAATGTTTTGAAAATACGGATATCATTTTAGGATCTCAGTCACCTCGAAGAAAGCAATTGCTTCAGGATATAGGTATAAAATTTAGAAGTGTTGCTTATTCGGTGGAAGAAATATTTCCTAAGCATTTGAAGGCAATTGAAACAGCACTTTATTTAAGCGAACTAAAAGCAAAAGCTTTTTCTGAAGAGGAATTGAAAGAGAATAGTATTTTAATTACAGCAGATACTGTTGTGAGTCTTGCCGATTCTTTGCTAGGAAAGCCCAAAGATGTGAGAGAAGCCAGTGAAATGCTGCAACGATTGTCTGGCAAGTGTCACGAGGTTATAACGGCTTTCACTTTTCGTTCGAAGGAGAAAATGAAATCGTTTTATGCTGAAACAAAAGTCTATTTTAAGGTGCTTAGCGAAGAAGAAATAAATTATTATATAACAGAATATCAGCCATTTGATAAGGCTGGAGCCTACGGAATTCAAGAATGGATAGGGAAAATAGGCATTGAAAAAATTAAAGGTTCTTATTTCAATGTTATGGGCTTACCCGTTCATCAGGTTTATTCAGAATTGTGTACTTTTGATTTGGATAGAATATTAGATTAAATTATATCAATGAAACGATTTTGGAAAGCTATAATCAGATATTTTGGACAGGGCTTGCTCTTTCTTGTCCCTATAACAATTACTATTTATGTTGTTTTATTGTTATTTAATTATGTTGATGATTTAACTATACCCTACGAAGAAAAGTATTTTGGGTTTCAGATTCCGGGTATGGGATTGATAATTATGCTTGTATTCATTACAATTGTTGGCATACTTGGCTCTAGCATTATATTTAAACCAATCATTCATTATTTTGAATTGCTGATTAATAGAGCTCCACTTATTAAAGATTTATACTCTGCCGTTCAGGATTTAATGTCGGCTTTTGTTGGAGGAAAAAAGAAATTTACCGAGCCTGTAATGGTTAAAATGGATATTAATGGATTACAAAGAATAGGTTTTATTACTCAAAGAGAAGGTGTTAAAGAAATGGGAATAAGCAAAGATCAGGTTGTTGTGTATTTGCCTTATTCTTTTGGTGTTATGGGAACCGTAATTGTTGTTCCAAAAGAGAATGTTAAATTAATCGATTTACCGAGTACTGAAGTGATGAAATTTATTGTTTCAGGAGGTGTAACCGAAATGATAGAAAAAACAAAATTAGATGATAAAAAGACCAAAGATATTAGTAACGAATGATGATGGAATAAGTGCACAAGGGATTCGTTTTTTGATAGATGTAATTCGTGATTTAGGTGATGTTATTGTAGTAGCGCCCGATAGTCCTCAGTCAGGAATGGGACATGCTATTACAGTTCAGTCTCCATTACGAATAAAAATGATTGTTGAAGAAGATGGCTATCGTGAATATTCTTGCAATGGAACACCTGTGGATTGTGTAAAACTTGGTGAACAAGTTGTTCTCAAAGGAAAACCTGATTTATTGGTTTCCGGCATTAATCATGGCTCTAATGCAGCAATAAATGTGGTCTATTCCGGCACTATGGCAGCGGTTATTGAAGGCTGTATCGATGGAATTCCATCCATCGGTTTTTCGATGGACGATTTTAGTCAGCATTTAAATTTTGAACCGGCTAGAGCTCTGATTACACATATCGCTTCTCAGGTATTGCAAAATGGGCTGAAAGAAGGTGTTTGTTTGAATGTTAATTTTCCGGTAACTGAACAAATAAAAGGGATTAAGGTGACGCATCAGGCGGATGCTTATTGGAGTGAAGAATTTGATAGTCGAGTTGATCCCAGAGGCAGGAATTACCATTGGCTAATAGGTAAATTTGTGAATAGGGATAACGGTTATGAAAATGATATTAATGCAATGAAAGAAGGGTATGCTTCTGTAGTTCCAATAAAAATTGATCTTACTGCCTACGATCAAATTGAAGATTTAAAATATTTAGAACAAAATACTGAAGTTCAGTAAATTAATGAAGTATTATATAATTGCCGGCGAAGCTTCAGGGGATTTACACGCCTCCAATCTCATTCGTGCCTTAAAAAAGCAGGATGATAAAGCAGAATTTCGTGCTTGGGGCGGAGATTTAATGGAAGAACAAGGGGCTCATCTTGTAAAGCATTATCGTGACTTAGCCTTTATGGGGGTTATCGAAGTTTTAGTTAATATTCGTGCAATATATAAGAATATACGCTATTGTAAAGATGATATTTTAAGTTGGCAGCCCGATGTGTTAATTTTGGTTGATTATCCCGGCTTTAATCTTCGTATGGCTAAATTTGCTCATAAACAAGGAATTAAGGTGCTTTATTATATTTCACCAAAAGTTTGGGCTTGGAAGAAGTCGCGCGTTTATGCCATTAAAAAGAATGTAGATAAGATGCTAATTATCCTTCCATTTGAGGAAGAGTTTTATGCAAAATACAATTATCCTGTCGATTATGTTGGACATCCGCTTCTGGATGCGATTCCTGCTGAATTTGATCATAACGAAAGCTTCAGAAAAATAAATAACCTAAACAAAAAACCGATTATAGCTATATTACCCGGTAGCCGAAAGCAGGAAATTGCAAAAATGCTTGAAGTGATGGTAGAACTGGTAGATGATTTCCCCGATTATCAATTTGCAATTGCAGCTGCCCCGGCTATTGATAATAGCTTTTATCATAAGATATTAAATGGAAAAAAAGTTGCTTTGATAAAAGATAAAACCTATCAATTGCTTAATTCCTCCACCGCAGCTTTGGTTACTTCAGGAACAGCAACACTTGAAACTGCTCTTATTGGCGTTCCACAAGTTGTGTGTTATAAAGTGAATAGCATCACCTATCATATAGGCAAACTCTTTGTTGATGTGCCTTTTATATCGCTAGTCAACTTAATTATGAATAAAGAAGTTGTAAAGGAATTGTTGCAATATGATTTTACATCGACAATTTTAAAAGCAGAGTTAAATACAATTTTATTCGATGTTGATAAAAGAGAAGCTATTATAAGTGATTATAAGGAAATGAAATCTATTTTGGGAAAAGGTGGAGCTTCAGAAAAAGCGGCTGATGAGATTATTCGTTTCTTAAAAAATTAGGAATAAAGTTTACAATTTTATTTTATTTAAAATCTTGCGATGGATTTTCTTAACTTAGCCTTTGGATATTTATCAAACAAAACACAATAGATAGAATATTATGAAAAAATTTGGATTAATTTTAAGCGTTTTAGTGCTGTTTTTTGTTACTTCTTGTAATCAGGAAAAAGGTACAGAAGCATCGCAGAGCATTATTGGTAAGCATATGCTTACTTTGGAGTCTGATATTATGACTCCTGAAATCTTATGGGCCTTTGGTCGAGTAAGTGATGTGCAAGTTTCTCCCGACAAGTCTAAAATACTTTACGGTGTTAGCTATTATTCTGTTAAGGAAGATAAGGGAAACCGTGAATTGTTTTTAATGGATATAGATGGAGGAAATAAGCAACAGATTACCACTACCTCTGGTGGTGAATATGGCGCAATTTGGCGTCCTGATGGACAAAGAATTGGATATATGAGTGCTGCTTCAGGAAGTATGCAGTTATGGGAAATGGATGCCGATGGAAGTAATCCCCGCCAAGTTTCTAATGTGGAAGACGGAATTTCAGGTTTCCTTTATTCACCTGATATGTCAAGGGTTTTGTTTACTAAAGAAGTAAAAATCTATGAAACAGTAAAAGATGCAAATCCCGATTTGGATAAAACAAGTGGTCGCTTAATGAGCGATTTAATGTATCGCCATTGGGACGGATGGGTAGATTCGTTTTCTCATATTTTTATTGCCGATTATAAGAAAGGTAGTTTGGGCAAAGCTGTTGATATTATGAAAGATGAACCTTGGGATGCTCCCTTAAAACCATTTGGTGGATTAGAGCAAATTACTTGGTCACCCGATAGTAAAACAATTGTTTATACATCGCGCAAGTTGGAAGGAAAAGCATATACAGTAAGTACTAACTCCGATTTATATGCTTATAATGTAGAAAGTGGTGAAACAAGTAATCTTACTGAAGGAATGATGGGTTATGATACAAATCCTAGCTTTTCTCCCGACGGCAATATGATGGCTTGGGAAAGTATGGAGCGTGATGGATATGAGTCTGATAAGTCTCGTTTATTTGTAATGGATATATTAAGTGGTGAGAAAACGTATTATACAAAAGATTTTGATCAAAATGTTAATGGATTAAGCTGGACAGCGGATGGACAGTCGATTTACTTTATTAGCGATTTTCACGCTACTGATGAAATTTATCGTTTGGATTTAGCAGATGGAAAAATTAGTAAAATCACGGAAGGTGTTCACGATTATCATTCTGTTATTGAAACTGGTGATCAATTGATTGCAACACGTGTTTCTATGTCGAAACCTCAAGAGATTTATTCGGTTGATCCAAAATCAGGCGAATCTGTTGAATTGTCCTATGAAAACAAACATTTACTCGATCAACTCACTTTTGGTGAGGTGACTAAGCGTTGGGTAATGACAACAGACAATAAGCAAATGTTGGTTTGGGTAATACTTCCTCCACATTTTGATGCTAATAAAACCTATCCAGGTTTATTGTACTGTGAGGGAGGCCCTCAATCAACTGTAAGTCAGTTTTGGTCTTATCGTTGGAATTTCCAAATGATGGCTGCTAATGATTATGTTATTGTGGCACCAAACCGTCGTGGATTACCTGGTTTTGGTCAGGAATGGCTGGAGCAGATTAGTGGCGATTATGGCGGACAAAATATGAAAGATTATTTAAGTGCCATCGATGCAGTTAGTAAAGAAAAATGGCTTGATGCTGATCGTTTAGGTTCTGTAGGTGCGAGTTACGGAGGATTTTCTGTTTATTGGTTGGCTGGTAATCACGAAAAAAGATTTAAGGCTTTCATTGCGCATGATGGAATTTTTAATCTTGAACAACAATATCTTGAAACTGATGAAATGTGGTTTGCAAATTGGGATTTAGGTGGACCATACTGGGATAAGTCTAATAAGATTGCTCAACGTTCTTTTGCAAATTCTCCTCACAAATTTGTACAAAATTGGGATACGCCTATTTTGGTTATTCATAGTGAATTGGATTATCGTATTGTAGCCTCACAAGGAATGAGCGCATTTAATGCGGCAATTTTAAAGGGAATTCCTGCGGAGTATCTTTATTTTCCAAATGAAAGCCATTGGGTATTGCATCCTCAGAATGGAATTCTATGGCAACGAACTTTTGCTAATTGGTTGGATAAGTGGTTAAAATAACTCAGTTTTATAAATAATAAAAGCCATTCTATTTTTTTAGGATGGCTTTTTTTCTTAGTGACTTTCAGTTTCAATAAAAAACTGCATCCTTGTTTCGTTTTGTAGTAACTTCTTTATCGATGGTCTTTTTTAGAGCGTCTAGTTCCAATCGGTCTAATTTGAGTGTCTGTGTGATAAACGAGGTAAACTCAGGAATTGAATTATTAAAATGGTGAGAAATAATTTCTTTGAATCGGATGGAGAAATAGTCTTCTTTTTCGATGAGCGCAAAATACTGTCTTGAATTTCCAAATATCTGATAATTTACAAATCCTTTGATTTGCAGTCTTTTTAATAGAGTGGCAACGGTCGTTTTTGCGGGTTGAGGTTTGGGGTGGGATAATATCAAATCTTTGAGGAAGGCTTTTTTGTGCTTCCAAAGATATCCCATTAGCTGTTCTTCGCTTCTTGATAAGTTATTCATTCTACAAAAGAATAATAAGTTCTACAAATATAGAATAAACTAAATGCAAATAGCAAGTTTAGATGAAAAATTAATTGTGAAAATAAAGATCCTAGGGGAGATTAAGGAAAATTAATGAGCTTTTGGCATGCTGGAGTAGCGATACCAAATTATTCCATCAAAATTTAGTGATTCAATATCAATTTCGGAAATTGATTTTAGTTGATCGAAAAAAATAGTTGGTAATTCATTAATAGTATGAGTTTTTAACCAAGGACCTAAATGATTGTCTCGAGAGGAAAAAATGGGGGCGATTTTAAGATTTGAATTCGCTTTTTGCAACACAAATAAGCGATTTAGTTTGTAAGATGCTAGTCTTTCTGTTTTATCTCGATAATAATGAATGAAAATTCGGTCGGTAACTTTAGCAATTTCTACAAGTTGCTCATCTGATGGATTTCCAATATAAGTTTCAACTAAAAGGAAAGGCCTGTTCTTTTTAAATTTTTGCATTTCTCTTAGCTGAGTCATGTAAAAATCAAAAGCTCCCTCATTCGTGCAATCATAACCTTGTTTCAAGAGGTAAGTCGTGCAATAATAACCACCACTCCTGAAAAGGCGTTTATTCCAAAATTCGAATTCTAAATTAAAAACATCAATGCGATCTAGGGGTTTATTATTTACAATGTTATTGTATTTAGAAGCGGGCAGAAAACTCGAAGCTTTTTCGCCCACGACTCCAATTTTGTTAATTGCGTATTCCGACTTAGCTTTGTGGATAAATTGCTTCCAGATAGTACTTCCGATCACATTATCTAGCGCATATTTAGTACGATGTATTTTAGTCGTATTGTATAAAATTAAATAGTTAAAAGCATTTTCTTTGGCATAAATCAGTAATTTATTTTCTTCTTGTTTATTTCCAATAATATTGAAAAACCCATCGACATATAATCCCTTTAAAGATTGAGCAAAGCTTATTTCTCCATTAATTCCAAGTATGATTAGAAGAATAATTTTAAATTGTTTTATTGAAAATATTCTTAGCATTTTGTAAAAGTACAAACTTTTTTAGGTTCTTTTTTGGTGTGTTAAAAATGCCATTTGGTTCGTAGATGTAGATAACCAAAAGTAGAAGGTTTATCTTTATTTAGATTTTTTAATATGGATAAAGAATTTTCTGCGCTTTTCCAGGCTTTATTTCTTAAATAATAGCGTGTCAAATAGCTATAATAGAATTGTTTTTTAGATAATTCGAGTGTATTAAAATCCTGATTAAGGAAGCTCATCTTATCTCCTAATGGGATAGAAATTTGAGTTAACTCTTCCCATTTTAACAAATAATTTAGTAAAGGTATTCCTTTGGAATTCATTAACTCTATCTGGTGAACTAGAATAGGTGTCAATACTTTAGTTTCAATCTTACTCACATAATAAATTAAATTATTTAGGTTTGCCTCTGTATTTTCAGATATATTGTAAGGAGCACTTTTTTGAATTAAATAATCTATCAATTGTTTATCGATATCTAAATAAAGTGCATTTAGTTTAATTTGTTTTTCAACAAATATACTAATCGAATCGTTTGGAAAGCAAAAGCGCTGACGCAAAAAGGAATAGATAGCAAGTTCAGGCTTATGCACAGCAGCATAATTATTCCCCAATTCCATAAAAAACAAAGAGGATAAATTGTCGGGTTTAGACTTAGAAAACATTAGGCTGTCGGCCATTATTTCTGCATTTCTAAGATTGTCTATTATTAATTGTTTTGGCTGGGTTTTTACAAGGCATAAATAGCGGTATTCGACTTTTAGGTTTTGTGTAAATCCACTTATTGAAAACCCGAGAAGAAAACTTAATATCAATAACTTTTTCATGATTTTCAGTATTAAAAAGAATAACGTAATCCAATAGTAGGAAAGGCTGAATTCGGATTATTTGACATTGGCAAATAACTCATATTTAGTTTTAATCCGTATTTATATCGAATCATTTCTTGTTTCTTTTCAAGCCGATGTTTTCCGTGTATATAATCGAACAAATAAGTGCCAATAATGAGTCCTAACGAAATATAAGTAATGTTTTGCTGTGTGTTATAGGAAGATAAATTCTCAGAATTTTGTGGAGGAGAATTGTTAATTAAATCTCTCAAGGCAAATGCATCTTGAGAGATTACATAAATTAATCCGGCGTAGCCGGCGCTTCGCAATCCCAGCATTGTATAACCCATACCAGGATCTTTAACTTTAAAGTGAACATATCCTGGAACTATAGCCGCAAAAGCCATATCTTGCATGCGGAGCGTTCTATTTAAGAGTTGAAACTCTTCAAAAGATGTTTGAGGGTTTAAGTTTGGTAGTTCATAATTGCTATTTTTCTTTTTGGAATAGATATCAATATCTTGAGCCGATAGACTAAAACTGAAGATCAATACAAAGAAAAGGAAAAGTGAATTCTTCATTATCTGGAATTTAATTGGGTGTTCAAATATATAAAAATCTTCAATATGATATACGCTGACATGCGCGCAAGAATTAGGTGTGTATGCTACTGAATTATTTCTATTTTTGCCTAAAATGAAACTGTATGAGAATTGGAATGATTTTGGATAATGA
>JAGGUP010000100.1 GCA_021158405.1 Bacteroidales bacterium | reverse complement strand
TTCCTCTATCATCTAGCCTAAGTTTGTGCTTTACAATAAGTGCGGCAATCACAGTCCTTATATCTACTGATTTGCGTCCGGTGCCTGACTGAAGTTTGTTGCTATAAACAGCGGCCAGCTCATCCCATGGGACTAAAGCTGCTAATTTTACCCATTTGTTATCTTGTAATAGATCACGCTCAAAGGGATGACTGAATCCCTCCAAACTAAGTTGGTTTTGTGAAGTATAATTTATCATAAGAGCACTCCTTTTGATATAAAGATACCAAATATTGTGCATTTAACAATGAAAATAAAACATAAGTTATCAACATATAATATTGAATATCAGTTGATAAAGTAGTTTTTTGATGAAAATCAGCAGACCCTAGTTATACCAAATTAATACCAAAACTACCGACAAATTCGTTATCTTTTTCCGTTTCACTTCAGTAAAAATTTGAACCTTGTGAAACAAAAAAATATTTAGAATTTATATCGGCAATTTCGATATCAAATTGGTATTACTTCGCATTTTTAAAGGCTTTTAATCCTGCAAATTGAGCTGATTTCCCTAATTCTTTTTCAATCCGCATAAGTTGATTAAATTTTTCAATGCGTTCTCCTCGACAACCACTTCCAGTTTTTAAATGTCCTGAATTTATACCTACTGTCAAATCAGCAATAAAACTATCAACTGTTTCACCACTTCTATGCGATACAAAACAATTGTATGAATTTTTGTAGGCAAGCTCAATGGTCTCTAATGTTTCAGTAACAGTCCCTATCTGATTTAACTTAATTAGGACGGAATTTGCAACGCCTTTATTTATCCCTTCTGCTAAAATTGATTTATTGGTGCAAAATAAGTCATCTCCAACAATTTCAATTTTTTTGCCAATAATATCCGTTAGGTTTTTCCATCCTTCCCAATCATTTTCAGCCAAACCATCTTCCAACAAAACAATAGGATATTGGTTCACCCAACTTTCCCAAAGCTTAACCATTTCATCGCTTGAAACTAATTTTTTTGAACTTTTGAAAAATTTATATTTTCCATTCTCCCACATTTCACTGGCAGCAGGGTCAAGGCAGATACTAACATCTTTCCCCGGTGTATATCCAGCTTTATTAATCCCTTCTAAAATCATTTCGACAGCCTGTTCATTTGATTTTAAATCGGGAGCAAATCCGCCTTCGTCACCAACGCCGGTACTAAATCCTTTTGCTTTTAACACAGCTTTTAAAGAATGAAATACTTCTTCTCCCATACGGATTGCTTCTGTAAAGGATGGTGCATTGTGGGGCGCAATCATGAATTCCTGAAAATCCACTGTATTGTCTGCATGTTTACCTCCATTGATGACATTCATACATGGAACAGGCATTATGTGGGCATTGCTTCCTCCCAAGTATTGATATAATGGGATATTAGCACTCTGGGCTTTTGCCCGGGCATAAGCCATAGAAACACCAAGTATTGCATTTGCACCTAATTTCGCTTTGTTATTTGTCCCATCAAGTTCAATCAGAAAATAATCAAGCTCTCGTTGATTGTTAAAACATTTATTCTCAATAGCTTTGGCAATAATGGTGTTTACATTCCCTACGGCTTTTAAAACACCTTTTCCACCATAACGCTTTTTGTCACCATCTCTTAATTCTGTAGCTTCTCTTTCTCCTGTTGATGCTCCACTAGGGACCATTGCACGAGAAGTAGTTCCGTCCTCAAGCTTTAAGTTTACTTCAACGGTTGGGTTTCCTCTTGAATCGAGTATTTCGATTGCTTCAACTTTTTGAATTTTCATAATTTTTGTCCTCTTATTTTAATTCGATATTTATATAAAATCATGTTAATTTTGATGATACTTATTCTTTCCTTCTTGTACACAAAGCTTGAGCTATGTGCAGTGCGGATTTTCGAATCCATCCCCTTTCATCCGGTCAGAACCAAATCTTTCATTCACATTAGTTACTATTTCCCAAATCAATGATTTAGAAAACTTATAAAAGTGTAATTCTGCCAGATTCCACATAAATGCCTGCATTGCATATGAGCCTATTTATTACCGCCTATGCGTTTCATCGTTTTGATAATAATTTTATTAAAGGTTCATTTACGTAATAATTTCCAGTTCCTAGTTTTTCTTTTTTAAGTATGCCATCTTCCGCCAATTTATTTAAATAATTAGCAGCAGTTAACCTTGATACACCTAGATCTTTAACGACAAATTCAATCTTTGTGTAAGGATGTTTGAAGAGATTATTTAATAAATTTTGACTGTAAAATTTATAATTGGCTCGCAGGTGGTGTTTAAAACTCATCATTAATTCTCGAATTTTAATAATTAAGTCGACTGTTTCTCGAGATGTTTGTTCAACACCATCAATCATAAACAAAACCCTCTCTTCCCATACATTCTTTTCTCTCACATCTTGTAATAATCGAGAATAGTCTGACTTATTCTTTATTATGTAATTACTAAAATACAGAATAGGTAAAGTTTGAAGTTTCTCAAGAATCAAATAGAGAATATTAATTATTCTTCCTGTTCTTCCATTTCCATCATAAAAAGGATGAATACTCTCAAACTGGAAATGTATTATTGCCATTTTTATAATTGGGTCATAATTACAAAAATCAGGATCATTTATAAAGTTTTCAAGATTTGCCATTAATTGGTTTATCTCATTAGAATCTTGAGGTGGCGTATAAATTGTTTCTCTTGTTGCAGCGTTTTTTAAAGCTGTTTCAGATAATTTTCTAAACCCTGCTTTATTATTTTCAAGTACTTCTTGGATTTGTAAAATAATCCTATTGGTTAATAATTGGTTTTTCGAGGTTAATTCAAATCCCTTTTTTAATGCGGAAATGTAATTCTGTACTTCTTTAGCATTGAGAGATTTAAATGATTCTAAGTTAAGCCCAGATTTGTATAAATCATCGTGAGTTGTGATTATATTTTCAATTGCAGAACTGTCTTTTGCTTCTTGCAATCCAAGTGTATTTATTAGAATGTTTTGATTAGGAATTGTTGATGCTATTCCTTTTAACTCCGCTAAAGCTGCGTGAGCTGAAGGTAGTCGTCTTAAAATTTGCTTCGTTTCCAGGTCAATGTTTAACGGCAATTCCTTTAATTTCCATTCTTCAGTTGAATTCACAGTGTAAGGATTATCAAATTATCTATACAAAGATAATCTATTATGTAAAGAATATCCCGTTTTCTTTTCATATAAGTAGTAGCTAAAATATAATATCGTATTTAGTGCCAAAATTATTTAAAACATAATTTAAGTTTTCTGTCAGATTTTGAAAGTTCAAATACGAATCAAAAGGTTGCCAATTGTATTTAATCCGACGCCATAAAATTTCAATAATATTCAGTTCTGGAGAATATGTCGGCAAAAAGAAAACATATAGATCTTGTAGTTTCCATTCCTTTACTTTCTGCATAAATATCTTTGATTTATGGATTGGTGCATTATCAAGTATTATCACTGTTTTTTGTTTAATCTGTTGTAGAAATCGTTCGACAAAATCAATCATTTTAGCCGAATTTAAAGTGGTTTGTGCCACCTCGAAAAACAAATCATTCTTCCTAGTCATTAACCCTACAACATTGAGGTATCTTCCTTTTACCGCTGACAATAATATTGGATTTTCTTTAGTTTGCCATACATAAGGAACACTTGGAGTAAGTCCAAAATGATTTGCATCACCAAAATATAAATCTATGTATCCATTGTCTTTCAGCTTTTTAAGTTGGTCTATTTGTTTTTGTTTGAAATCAAATTCAGCTTGGTTTCTTTTGCTTTTTAATGATAGCCGTGCTCTTTTCCATCTATAGCCCAGTACCTTTTAAAAAATTCTGCAATGTCTTTTTGCAGATTTTAATTGAGTGTTCTTTTTCTACGTAGTGTAACACATTTTTTAGGTTTCTACCGTGGACTTCTAACTCTTTAGCTATCTCCTTTTCAAGCCTTTTTAATTTTGTTTTAACACCTCTTCCTTTAGCTATTACAAGAGAGTCATATTTGTTTTTCTCCCATGCATTGTACCATCGCTCTATTGTTCGCCTGCTCGTTTTTAATAGCTTCGATAATTCAGTAATAGTATATTTCTGATGTGATAACAAAAGGCATTGGCTACGCTTACGAGCCGTGTCATTAGTGCCATTCTTTTGAATGTGCTCTAACTTCTGTATTTCCTCTAAATCTAGTTTTATATATCTTATAATGAGGTGAATATACAACAATTATTGATACAATCAACATAATACGTCAATATTTTATTCTAACTACTTAAAACTCGATATGTATAGATTTCTTAATATTTTGTTCCTTGTTTTGTTTTTTAAATGAACGCCAACGGTGGTGAAATGTTTTAGTTGCAGATTTCGGAGCATTTCACTTTCAAGTTACGACGAACTTAATGTGAGCTACACCCCTTTAATTTACTGTTGTCTCGGCAATTAAACATACCACGTATACAATGTAAATTTTCGTCATAATATCAATTAAAGAAATTTATATGGATATTCTTTGTTGCGTTTTTGGAATGAAATAATTTTCTGATTTTGAATTATTCCATTATTTATTTCTATTGCTTTTGATATAGTTTTATCATTTTCCCATGCTTTTTGTCCCTTCATAACAATTGGAAGATAAGGCAATAAGGCATCAGAAATATCCCATGAAGCAGAATTCCAATAATAACTTGGGCTGTGGTCAACTGAATAATAAAATTTACCATCAATATTAATCATCGGGTGTTCAAATGTTGTAGGTTTTGCACACCAAAATCCCATTCCTTCATCACAGCTTATATCAATAATAAGCGTGCCATCCATCAATTTATTCGCCTTATCTTTTGGAACAAACATTAATGGATGCTCAATATCTTGAAGAGTACCATTAACAATTATTTGTACATCTGATAATACATCTGATAACGGCCGAGTGCTTCCGTCAGGCTCAACTGACAGCAAGTTTCCTGAATCGTTATTAATCATTTGTTTAAATATTACTGTAGGTAATTGAGCACCTACATCTGTTGGTTTTCGACGGGTATACACCGTAATGTCTGTTGCTCCCTGGCCTTGCAAAGCATAAACCGCTCCTCGACTTACAGAACCAAAGCTAAATATTACTGCTTTTCGTGGTTTTCCATAATTTCCGATAACACCTATAAGATTTAAAGCATGATTTACTCCGGCATAACCTGCAATTTCATTGTTTTTATAAAATATATGCATGTTTTTATCACCCGTTTTACTCCAATTATACATTTGTTCCCATGCAATAAGTGTTAATTTTCTTTCAATGGATATTTGAGTAATCTCTTGTTGTTGTACACAATGTGGCCAACCCCAAACAATTGCACCTTCATGTACTTGAGCCAAATCTTCTACTAAAGGTTTAGGCATAATCACGCAATCATAATCTTTTAGTATTTCTTCTCGTGAAGCAACTCGTCCTGATGTAAGTTTGGCTATTATATTATCATCCATTCCAAATCTCAACCCATATCCTAATTCAAATGTAATTTGTTTTCTAAACTTTAGAGGAATATGTTTTATATGTTCAGGATGAATTGCTACTCGTTTTTCATTTTCTTTTAATGATTTTCCAATCACTCCGACTGTTAAAAATTGTTGTTTCATATTATCATTTTTATGTTCGTTAAGATACATACTTTTTATAGATAATACCGTTTCCTTTCATTATTTTCCCTGAGGGACATTTGTAAGAATCTTTTACTGAATCATATTCAAATATTTGCATGTCGAATAAGCCATTCTTTAATGAAGAATGAGCTTTTGGAGAAGAGTAAGTAGTTATGCCATTCTTGGGACATATATCAATATGAATCCCTGTAGTATATCCTTTATCTGTGAGTGTATTCATGTTTTCTACTCCTAATAAGTCTTTAGCATCAAGAGCCATTTCAGCAAGAGCGTTAGTGTCGTTTACACTTCCTGTTGTATTATTTATAAAAAGCTTATGCTTGCCATCACATCCTGCTTGTATATTGTATCCTGCATTTTTTCATTTGATAAATCAGTTGATTTTTTATCAGTAGTTTTGAATGCGCTATAATCCAAATACCAACCTTTTTGTTGCAAAATGTGTTTGAAAATGCGATTTAATACATTCCAATCATACTCCATATAATATTGCTTTCGATTACTGCTCCACCGAATTCCCTCAAGCTTTTCAAGGTGTTCGTAAACAGTAGGAGAGTCGTCGCAATGGATTAGGATTAGTTTCTTTTCTAAAAAAGTAAAGGGTTCGATTCAGATAAGATGCAAATACGTTTTACGTTCCACTTCAGTGGGGCTTTAGGAATTAGAATTAAATTAATGTTTTTATTAATGCGTAATTTATATGCTGATGCAAGCCTTTTCTCAACTCGCTGAAATATTCCAATCGATTGATTATGTTAAATATAAGGAAATTTATTTTTGAAACCGCTTAGGGAGGCTATATAAAAGTGGAGATTCCTATTTATCTCTTATAGGATCGTTTATTTATTCTAAAATTGTCTATTTTTAACTTATGATTACAAGGAACGATTTTGAGAAAATAGATATTCGCACCGTAACCATTATTCGTGCAGAAGCGTTTTTAAAAGCAAGAAAACCCGCTTATAAGCTTTGGGTAAATTTTGGAGAATTAGGAATTAAACAATCCAGTGCCCAAATTACTGCGTATTATACTTTGGAAGAATTGGAAGGGAAACAAATAGTGGCTGTTGTAAATTTTCCACCAAAAATAAATCGCTGATTTTACTTCCGAATGTTTGGTATTAGGTGCTTATACAAAAGAAGGCTCAGTATATTTACTAGAGCCTTCTTTTAAAAGTGAGAATGGTTTAAAGATTGGTTAATCCTTTTTTTCGGTAAACAAATCTTTCTTCTCTGTTTTTTCTACGACAGCATGATTTTTTAATGTTTTAGAAACCGCTGTATAGGGACCGGTAATGACTTCCTGTCCTTCTTCAATACCTTCTGTAATTTGAATGATGCTGTTGTCTTGAATCCCTGTTTTAACAGCATGCAGTTCAGCTTTGCCATCTATATACAAGAATACATATTCTTTTATAACTTTTTTAGAAGTTGTCTTTCCTTTGTCTTCCAGTTTCTTTTCATCGCGCTTTTCGCGAGCAGATTGTAAACGTCCTGTGGTATCGGCTCGTGTTGTAACTGCTGAAATTGGGACAGCAAGAACATCTCGTTTCGTGTTAGTCTGAATATCTACAGATGCGGACATACCAGGCCGGAAAGGAGAGTAGGAAGGATTATTTTCAGGAACTAAATCTTGATATGAGTTACTCAATATTCTAATTTTAACATCGAAATTAGTTACCTGATCTGCACTGCTTCCTTGCGTGTTTGCAGAGGTTGCAATTTCGGTTACAAGGCCTTTAAACTCACGGTTTAAGTATGCATCCACATCAATTAAGGTAGTGTCGCCAAGATGAACACGCACAATATCGTTTTCACTTACTTCAACGTTTACCTCCATATTGTTGAGATTAGCAATGCGCATAAGTTCTGTACCGGCAGAAAACTGAGAAGCTCCCTGAACACGTTCACCACGTTCTACATTTAGTTTAGATACCGTTCCGTCTTGTGGAGCATAAACAGCTGTACGATTTAAATTTTCTTTGGATTCGCGAAGGGAAGCGGCGGAACTTTTTACTTGAAATTCAGCGGATTTTAATGTTTGTTTAGCGGCATCAACTCGGGCTTTTGAAACATCATAGACTGATCTAACTCTTTCCATATCGGAATCGGAGATTACTTTCTTTTCCCATAATGCTTTATTGCGTTCGTAGTCTAATCTGTTTTTTATATTCTCCGCTTTGGCAGAAGCAAGATTTGCTCTGGCATTAGCTTCAGCAGCTTTTTGTGAGTTCAAACCAGCTTCGGAACGTTCGTATGCCGCAATGTATTGTTCTGGATCTATTTTGGCAAGAAGCTCACCTTTGTGAACCATATCACCTTCAAGAACAGTTAGTTCAATTACTTCGCCAGAAATAAAAGGACTGACCATAATATCTTTTTCAGGTTGAATTTTTCCATTTGCAGTCACCATTTCAATGATGGTAGACTTGCTTACTTTTTCAATAGTTACTTTGGTAGAATCGGTTTTACCAATTTTGCCATTTTTCTTTAAAACGGCTAATACGATAATCACTATCAATAGTGCACCGCCTACCCAATAAATTAACTTTTTATTCATTCTTTTAGTTTTGTCAATTAGGATTTAATTTGCTCTAAAATTTTAATGGAACACCCATATAAAAGTCGAGTATTTTTGTTTTGAAAATGTAATCGTATTTTGCTCGAAGCAATTCTGATTCTGATTGAGTTAATCTTGATTTTGCCAGATTGTAATCAACAGAGTTAAGCATTCCTAAGGAATATTTTTCTTCTGTATATTTAAACGCTTCTTTTAATGATATTACCGTAGCACTGTTTGCGTGATAGGTTTTGTATGCGGCAATAGCATCAAAATATTTTTGTTCAATATTTTTACGCAAGGTGTTTTTAGTCAATTCCAAATTGAACTTGCTGTTTATATTCAGAATTTCTGCTTTCTTGATGCGTGTGCTTGTTTGATATGCATTAAAAATTGGAACATTTAAAGATAGTGTCAGGTATTTACTCACATTATCAGTCATTTGATTCCAAAAAGCAATAGTAGGAGAGCCCGGATCAGAAAAATCAACTAATCGTGAATCGTAGTAACTTGAATTCACTCCGCCGCGCAAAGATAAGGAAGGATATGCAGCTCCTCTGGCAATCATAACGCTACGGTTTGAACTTAAAACATCCAATTTAGCACGTTTGATTTCAGGCATAAAGTTGACCGCATTTGCATACACTTGCTCCGAAGGAATGACAGAAAGTTCATCATTAACAGAAATAGTAGGACGTTCAATTTCAAACTCTTCGTTTGCCGATAAATCTAAAATCTGAAGCAAGTCGAGGTAAGAAAGACTTAAATTATTATCCGCTTTAATCACGTTTACATCTTCCATTAATCCTTGAGCTTCAATCTCAAGTAAATCGCCTTTTGGAAGTGTTCCTGCTTCTACCAGATTCTTGGTTCTTTCAATTTGTTGTTTAGTTATGTCAGCCTGATTCTGCGCAACTATTAACATCTCATGATTGAACAAGATATTAAGATAAGCACCCGTCAATTGTAGGGCGATATCATTTTCCATTTTTTCGGAATCGTAAAGGCTGGAAGTGTAAGCTAATTTGTTTTGCTTAACAACATTATATTTTTGAAAACCATCAAACAAGGTTACGCCACTATTTAAACCAAAATTAGCACTCATTGTATTGTCGCTAATATAAGTATTGGTAGGATCTACAGAACCTCTCCAAGTGTAGTTTAAAGAGGAAGATCCGTTTAAAGTTGGAGCAAACTCATATTTGCTCTGTTTTAAATCTGCTTGAACGGATTCTATCTGTAATTTGCTTTGTTTAATCTGAATGTTGTTTTCAAAAGCATAATGAATACAATCCTCAAGAGTCCATACTTTTTGCGCAAAAATACTGCTTATGCTTAAAGCAAAAACTAATAAGAAGGTCGAAAAGAGATAGGGATTTATTTTAAACGAGGTCATAGGTCTGTATTTTATTACAATTGACTAAATTAATAAATTTTAGCTCTTGTGTTATTTTTTTATCAGAAAATACACTAAAAATATGCCAAAGCAAATCCTAAAAGCAATAAATAAATTTTTAATCTTTTATTGCTTACTAGACGATGTGAAAATGGATAGGTTACAGTTCACTATCTTTATTTTTATATATTTAAAACGGATAATTATAAATTTAATTGTGTCAGGCAATTAGAAGGTTGCAGCCACGAATATCGCTATCGTCAAAGCGACCTAGTATTTCAAAACTTTGATCTGAATTTATTTTTCCTAAGTCTTTGGTTTCTATAAATGATACGGAATAAATATTTGCCAAATCGATGATATTGATACCTCCACTCTGACCATTTGGCAGTATATCAAAAGGATCGTTCACGTCTCTTATCAAAATTTTCATCCAGGAAGGACTCTCAAAAAGGCCATTTCCCTTTGAATAGGCTTGAGAAAGCAACTCTGTCATTCCATATTCTGAATGTATTGACTCTATTCCAAAACCCGATTTCAATTGTTGATGTAGTTCTTCACGAATCATTTCGATGCGTCGTCCCTTCATTCCGCCAGTCTCCATTACGGTTGTGTTTTTTAATTGAAATTGATGATTTTCAATTAAATCGATTAAGGCATAAGAAACGCCCAACAATAATATCTTCTGTCCTTGGCTATCTAGATTTTTTAATTTATTTGCGAGCTCTTTACTATTATCAAGATAAAAACCACTCTCTCTATTTTTGCTATTGCGAATAAGTTTATCAGCCATATAAACAAGAGAAGAGTCACCATTTTCGATATAGGAAGGAAGTAAAGCAAGCACACAATATTCTTTTATAAATCCATAAAAGTGCTCAAAACTTTTTAAAAAGGAGCTTTCATATACTTTTAAATCCTGAACAAAATGTTGGCTTCGCCCGATAGCTGTTGTTCCACTACTTTTAAAAACAGCTTGTGCTTTTCCTTTAATAAGCCTGTGCGTTTTGAAGAAAGAAATGGGCAGAAAAGGAATTTGCGTATAATACTTGATAGAGGAAGGCTGAACACTCAAAGAATCAACAAATTGACGATAAATATCAATTTTCTTGTATTGAAAATGAAAAGCGGTTAAACACATTTCGTTAAATGTATCTTCCTTATCAATTTGAAATAGTTTTGTTCTATAATCTTTCATTTCCATTTGATGCAAATATACGGCAGGAAATAGAATAATCTGTGATTTAAACGAAAGGTTTAAACACAAAAAAAGCCGCCAATAAAATTGACAGCTTTTTTTTAAGTTTGTTTGAGATTAGTTAATTCCCAATTTCTTTTTAACCAAAGGCAATACATTGATTCCACCATCAGAATAAAGAATAATTTGTTCATTTCCGTTAAGGATATAAGCAAATCCATTTTCTTTACCAACAGCTTTAATGGCTCTTTGAATACGCTCAATCAGAGGCTTGGTTAATTCTTGTTGTTTGGCCTGGATTTCGTATTGTGCTTGTTGATTGAAAGCCTCAATACGTTGTTGAAGATCCATAATTTCTTTTTCTTTAGTCTGCTTTATAATTTGCGACATAGTAGCTTGAACAGCTTGATAATCGTTAAGTTTAGCTTCGTACTCTGTTTGCATAGTTTTCAATTGACCCTCTAAAGAAGCAACATGGGCTTGCAATTTTGTGTTAATTGAATCTTGACCAGGCATTAAACTTACAATTTGTGCAAAGTCAACATAACCGATTTTGACGTTGGTCTGAGCTTGCACATTCATACTAGCAACGAACAAAACAACAACTACAATAGCTTTTAAAATATTTTTCATTCTTTTTATTTATTTGATTTCAGTTTATTTATTTTTCGAGCCGCTACAATTCGTATTTGCTGAGGCTATTATTATATTAGCATTAGGGCGCAAATTTATAGTTTTATCCGAAATAAAGATGCCTTTTTAAGATTTTTTATTAATTATTACCTTGGGTATTATAACTATATCCCAGCTCTTCCAAAACATCGTCGCTAATATCTAGTTTTGGATTTGAAAAGAGCATACTCGCTCCCGATGATTTATCAAATACAACACCAAAGTTTTTTAGCTCAGCTATTTTTTCAATAGCGGTATAAATACGTTCCTGAATAGGAAGAACCAACTCTTCTCTTTTCTTAAAGAGAGAACCTTCTTGTCCAAAAATTTCTTCCTGATATTTTTTTACTTCCCGTTCTTTACTTATGATTTCATCCTCGCGTTTACGTTTCATGTCTTCTGGAAGCAGCACGGCATCAGCTTGATACTTGCGATACAGAATATCTATAGCGCTAAACTTTTTTTCAATGTCGGCTTGCATTTCTTCGGCAAACTGATCCAATTGATTTTGTGCGTCTTGGTATTCGGGAATGTTTTGTAGAATATATTCGCTATCAACAATAGCAAATTTTTGAGCATAACCAAAAGTAATCGATGTAAATAAAAAAGCAAATAAGAGACCAATATTTAATTTTCTTCGTGTTTCCATGTTTTGAAGTTTTTAATTGAACTTTACGTTTTTAAAGCAATTTTTAGGCTTTAGAGCAAAATGAATTCCAAAACTATGCCAAGTTTAATCTAAGCTCTGGTTAATAGAGAAATGGAATTGTCCACCACCTGCGTCAGGCATTCCCGGTACATCGTCGAAGCCATAACCCCAATCTAATCCTAAGAGACCAAACATAGGTAAGAAAACGCGAACACCTACACCGGCAGTTTTGTAAATTTCAAAAGGTCTAAAGTTCGCAAAACTATCCCAGGCATTTCCGCCTTCAAGATAACCCATTACGTAAATAGTTGCACTTGGATTTAATGATAATGGATAACGCATTTCTAAGGTGAATTTGTTATAAATAACACCACCTAAATTTGTGTTGGACGCATAATTAGGGGTCAAACTTTCGTTTGAATAACCACGCAAGGCTAAAATTTCTCTTCCGTCCATATTGTTGTAGCCGGATAAACCATCACCACCTAAGAAGAACCGATCGAAAGGAGTAACTCCAATGTCTTTGTTATAATACCCCAAGAATCCGAATTGCGCTCTGGTGCTTAAGACTAAATCGCCTGCAATAGAGGAGAAGAAATTAGATTTGAATTTCCATTTGTGATATTCAACCCATCTGTATTTTTCTTCATCACCCATGTTAGCATAATCCTTTGTGCCAAATGAAGAATAGGGAGGCGTAAGTTCAAGTGTCAATCCAACATCAGATCCTCCACGAGGATAGATGGGCTGGTCGGTAGAGTTACGCTTAATGGTTAATGTATAGTTGAAATTATTAAACTGTCCGGTTCCATCGCCAAAAGAGAAAATATTATAGTTTTTCAAATTGTATTGTTGTAGATTGATTCCCATATACATTTGAAAAAAGTCATCAGGCCAGGTTAAACGACGTCCGATACCAACCGTAAGACCATTGATAGCAAAAGTATTGGTTGGATCTATATTGACATCGTAAGTTTGTTGTGCATATTTGGAATGATAAATGGAAATACTCAAGGCATTAGGGCGTTTTCCACCAAGCCATGGTTCTGTAAATGAAGCACTATAACTCATATAACCAGCGCCATAGGTTTGGAAACGCAGACTAAGTTTTTGTCCATCTCCCGATGGGATTGGTTGATAAGATTTTTTATTAAAGATATTACGAATAGAGAAGTTGTTGAACGATAATCCAACTGTTCCGATAATCCTACCGTATCCCCAACCGCCTGAAAGCTCAATCTGATCCGAAGAGGTTTCCTCGACGGTATAAATAATATCCACTGTTCCGTCAACCGGATTTGGTTGAACATCTACACCCAATTTTTCAGGATCGAAATATTTTAATTGTGCTAACTCACGTTGTGTACGGATAATGGCTTCGCGACTAAATAATTGTCCCGGACGTGTACGAAGTTCACGCACAATCACATGGTCGTTGGTTCTCGTATTTCCTTTTATGATTATGTTTTTGAGATAGGCTTGCTCTCCTTCACGAATGCGAATTTCCAAATCAATAGAATCATTTTCTACTTGTACTTCGATAGGATCAACATTAAAAAACAAATATCCATTATCGAGATACATTGAACTTACATCCGGGCCATTATCGTTAAATGATAAATTGGTTTCCAACAGTTCTTTATTGTATGCATCGCCTTTTCTAATTTGCAAAACATTGGCCAGATCAAGATCTGAATATACCGTATTCCCAACCCAATTGATATTTCGAAAATAATATTTATTGCCTTCGTCAACTCGAATATCAATAGCCATGGTATTGTTTTTCTTCCGGTAAACGCTATCATTAATAATTTTAGCATCGCGATAACCGAGCTTATTGTATCGTTCAATGAGTAGTGCTTTATCGTCTTCAAAAACGTCAGGAACAAATTTGGATGATTTCAGAATTGTGAGACGAAAACTTTTGTTTAAGTAGTTGGCGAAATCAGTACGCATTTTTGGCCATCTTAGACTGACGGCATCTTTGACTAAATTAGCTATAAGTTCATTGGCATGTTTTAAAGGCTTAATAAATGCTTTTTCCTTGGTTTCTTTAAGAGCAGATTTTAGCTTTTCAGATTTTACTTCATGGTTTCCTATAACATTTATTTCATCGATACGTATACGGCTATTTTTCTTTACTTTAATATCCAGTTGAACGCTGTTAGGACGCTTAGGGTCTTCCTTTTTACTAATTTCAACTTCCGTATTATAAAAGCCTTTTTCAACAAAAAAGCCTTCTATAATCTCTTTCGTACGAATTATTAGGTTTTCCGTAACCACATCGCCGGAAACTAATTTCGATTTTTCGCGTAGCGTTTCTTTATGGCTTTTACTTATCCCTTGAAAGTTGAAACTGGACAAACGAGGCCGTTCTTTTAGCTGTATATTCAAACTTATATTATTGTCACGGATATCGATTACACTAATGCTGATATCTTCGAAAAGACCTTGTTTCCATAGTTTACGTATAGCGATTGCAATGTCGTCACCAGGAATATTTATTTCTTTTCCTATCGTCAATCCGGAAATGATAATCAGTGCATTCTGATCGAGGTACTCAATTCCACTCACTTCTATCGACTCAATATTGTATGATTTGGGTTTTTCATAATTCAAATCAATCAAGGCTTTATCCTGAGCCATAGACGGAACCGTCATAAGGAGGATGAATAGGAGTGCGAAAGCAGTGGTAATACTGTGCTTAGTGTATGTTAAATAATTCTTAATCTGCATCTTAGCTTACTTAGTTATCTGTTCACTTGTTTTACCAAATCGTCTTTCGCGTGACTGAAAATCGACAATGGCTTCGTAAAAATCTTCTTTCCCGAAATCGGGCCAATATTTAGGGCAAAAATACAATTCCGTATAAGCAACTTGCCAAAGCATAAAATTGCTAATACGTTGTTCACCACTAGTTCTAATTAAAAGTTCAGGATCTGGCATAAAATGAGTAGTCAGATGTTGACTTATAATATCATCATTGATATCGGCCAAATCCAGTTCTCCTTTTTTTGCTTTTTCGGCAATTTGTTTCACAGCATCCACTATTTCTCCTCTGGAACAATAACTTAAGGCCAGAGATAAAGTCATTCGATCGTTCGACTTTGTATTTTCAATGGCTTTCATTAATTCCTTGTAAGTATCTGGATTTAGACTTTTTAAATCACCAATAGCCTGAAGGCGAATTTTATTTTTGTTAAGCGTTTTTGTTTCTTTATTGATCGTTTTTACCAATAGATTCATTAAAGCATTTACCTCTTTTTTAGGACGATTCCAATTTTCTGTTGAGAAAGTAAAAAGTGTAATGTATTTTACACCAATTTCAGCAGCGGCTTCAATGGTGTTTCGAACAGCTACAACACCGTTTTCATGACCGAAAACACGCATTTTTCCGCGCTCTTTGGCCCAGCGACCATTGCCATCCATAATAATGGCAATGTGCTGTGGTAAACGTTTTGTATCTATCTGCTCTTTAAAATTCATCGTGCAAATTTAGTATAATCAATAATACCTACCGTTATTTAAATTTCGGCATCCGGTGTCTTTCTTTAAACGGAAGGCAAAAGTAATATTTAATCCGTAAAAAATATACCAATCGTAATTGTAATCTACATATCCAATTGAAGTAACATTGTCTAAATCATCGGTAAATGTTTTTCTGGCTCCCCAAAATAAATTTAATCCAATTTTATCTATAGGGCTTACTTTTATTCCAATGCCAAAGGGGATACTGACCGAATTTATATTATCAGAAAGAAAATATGCAGCCCCTCCAAAAATATATGGAGTCCAGATATTATTTTTATCTCCAATAGCATAAGGAAAGAAATTGAAATCTCCGGTTATTGCTAATTCCTTTATTTGTGTGGATAAATTCGGATAAGTCGTGAAATGTTCTGAATTGAAATCCGTAGCATCTGATGAAATATTCGCTTGAGTAGCGGATAATCCAAGGCTCAGTCTTTTGTTAAAATTGTATTTTAAAACTCCGCCATAGGCGAGATCACTTTCAACAAAATGATTTCCCGGATTGAAATCGCCTAAATAATAAGCTCCCCCAACAAAAGCTCCTGCTTCAAATGTTTGAGCCTTCAGATGAAAAGATAAAAATAGCATAAAAACAACACTAAAAATCAAGAGTTTTGATTTCCAATGCATTTGAAAATATTTTCGAGTCGCCCAGTTTTTATTCATATTAATTTCGTTTATCTATTCCCCATAATAATTTAGCACGAATGGTTGAGAAAAAGTTTTCATTGGGCAAACGAATAAACTTGATTTCAAAATTTTCTTTCTCAATGATTAAATCTTCATCAGATTGAAAACTTTGAGTACGAGAATCGAGGCTAACAAAATAGCTTTCTTCGCGACCACTTACTTGTAATTTCACCTTCTTATCATCTGAAATAACGAGTGGGCGGACAGATAAATTGTGAGGTGCTATGGGCGTAATAATAAAATTGTGAGCATCGGGTGAAATAATAGGGCCTCCTGTGCTCAACGAGTAAGCTGTGGAACCGGTAGGAGTGGCAACAATAAGACCATCGGCCCAGTAAGAATTTAAGAAAACATCATCGATATAAACTTGAATCGAAACCATGGAATTAGGTTGCTGTTTATATACAGAGATTTCATTTAAAGCAAAATTTTTATAACCAAAAAGTTTAGTATGCGAACTGAGACGAATCAAACTTCTTGAGTCAATTTTAAAATCGCCATTTTTTAATGAGGTGATGGCTTCTTTAATCTGATCACGATTTACGCTGGATAAAAAACCAAGTCGTCCCATATTGATTCCTAAAATAGGGATTCCTGAATCATGAACCATGGCCACCGTATTCAACATATTGCCATCGCCACCCAGCGAAATAATATAGTCTAATTTTTCAGGAGAATCCTCCGGGCCATTAAAAGTTTGGTAGGCACTTAAATCAACTTTTTTTTTGATTTCTTCAGCAAAAGGAGCGTAAAAAAACGTATTAAAATTTGCTTCTTTGACAGCTTTAATCAATTCGTTTAAAAACGGATAATATAAATCGCCAAGTGCTTTCCCAAAAATACCAATTCCCATTAAGCGTTTATTTATAATTAGCTACAAATGAATTATTTGCTATAAATTTATTGGCAAATTTAATCTTTTAATACAGCTCAAAAAATTTAGTGCTGCAATATTAACAATAATTAACTGATAAGCTTCCAGACTAAGGAGCCAGACATTTGAAGCAATACTATCAATTCGACTGAGTATTGATTTTTGTTACTAATCAGTGTGCTGTAATACTTAAATCATCAGCTAGTTTGAAAAAATATTCTTTCCTTTGTGCCTCCTTTTTGTATTCCTTAGTGCTACTCGGTGGTTAAATTTTTACGACAAAAGTACACGAAGTATATCACTTCCAAAGGGATGCCTATGACAAAAGGCGTTCAAGGTTAAATAATTGGTATTAATATCAGCACAATACTTATTTTTTTATTAGGTTGCTTTAACACTGACTAGTTACGGTTTTTTTTATAAAACGAAAAGTGCGAATTTTAAAAACATATAAAACTTAGTAAAATATTTTAACTATTTTTGCTTCTTATTAAAAACGCACAAAAAATTATGCTCAATTTATTAATGCAATCGGATTTTAAGAATAATGCTTCAAATACAGATTTGAAAAAATTTCGTCAACAGAGTTTTATTATTGAGTATTTGTATAGAAATGGACAGGCTTCTAACCCTGAATTGGCCAAATTGGTCAATATGAGCTCGCCAACTATTAACAAATTAATAGTAGAACTTGTGGAGTTGGAAATTGTTCAGGAATTGGGACAGGGCGCTTCCATTGGAGGACGCAGACCTAATTTGTATGGAATAAATCCGAATGCCAAATATATTATCAGCATTGATATTGATTGTAGAATGATTAAAATGGGCGTTTTTAATTTACAGAATGTGGCCGTATCGGATATCATCACCTATTTCGATAATATAAAAAATAAGAAGCAGGTTTTTGAAGAGATATTTAATCGCTTGGATTCCTTATTGGCTCATCTAAATTATAAGACAAGTCAATTTTTGGGCATAGGCATTTCGCTACCTGGATTGATTGAAGCGAAAACAGGAAAGACGTACAGCGATTTGCTTATTGATGATTTGAGCTTGGAAGAGGTATTTAGGAATAGGTATCATTTGCCCGTTTTTACAGGGAATGATTCGCGCGTGATGGCGCTTGGAGAACAAGCTTTTGGTGCTGCCCGAAACAAGAAAGATGTACTTTGTATCAATATTTGTGATGGAATTGGTATGGGGATAATTGTGAATGGAAAAATCTATGAAGGGAAAAGTGGGTTTGCCGGAGAGCTTGGTCATATCAATGTGGTGGATGATGGAATTTTGTGCACTTGTGGAAAAAAAGGCTGTTTGGAAACGGTGGCTTCAGGTACGGCCATTATTCAACAGGCAAAAGATGGAATTGCCAGCGGAAAGCAAAGTATTATTTCCGAATTAGTCAATGATAATTTAGAAGATATTCATGTATCGACTATCATTGAAGCTTTGGGAAATGGAGACGTTTTTGCCATTGATTTAATCAGTCAGGCGGGAGCCTATTTGGGAAAAGGGATTGCCGGTTTAATTCACATTTTTAATCCGGAAACGGTGATTATTGGAGGAAAAGTGTCTGAAGCCAAACATTTTTTACTTGATCCCATTCAGCAAAGCATGAATAAATATAGCATCCATAGAATAAAACAAGATACTGAAATTATTACTTCTTCATTAGAAGGAAAAGTAAAGCTTTTGGGTAACGTAGCTATGGTGATGAATACCCTATTTGAACAGGAAAGAGAGTTTTTTACTTAAGATTGATTTCGCACATTTTCAAACTTATTTCCCAAAGCTTGTCCTGATTTTCGAGAAGATAAGCTGCAGGAGACGCTTTAGCCTTTTGTTTATTCACATAATAATTCCCGGTGCTGTGATTGCTTGCGGAAGAAGTGGCCAGAAATACCGAAGTAGCAGCCCCCGAATGCCAGCTTCCACCTCCCATACCCCAACCATCGTGTAGAATTTTTGTGCTTATTACGCCAGGATGTAAAGCGTTTACTGTGATTGATTTTTCGTTTAATTCTCGGGCCAATTTAAATGTGAAAAGAATATTGCCAAGTTTTGAGAGCTCATACGCATTATAAGCATTGTATCCTTTTTCGGCATTTAAAACCTTAAAATCAATGCTATAAGCTTGCGCATCACTTGCTATATTGATAATTTTGGCGAATGGTTGAGTTTTTAAATGAGGGAGAAGCAAAAGTGTTAAATAAAAAGGAGCCAAATAATTGATGGCAAATGTGCGCTCGAATCCATCTTCGGAATACCCAAGTTGTTTTTCAAAGACACCTGCGTTATTGATTAAAATATCCAAGGGTTTTCCTTTGGAAAGAAAATTAGTTGCCAAGTTTTTCACCTGTTCCAAGGAGGCGAAATCAGCTTTAAAAGTTTCTATCGTTGCTTCAGGAACCTGCGAAAGAATCCATTCTTTTGTTTCGGCAAGTCGCTCGTTATTTCTGCCATGAATAAAAAGAGTATGACCTAATTGAGCAAGTTCAAGGGCGGTTTGTTTTCCAATGCCATCGGTAGCTCCTGTGATTAAGATATTCATTTGAAAAGCTTTTCACCAAAGATACTAATACCAATTATAATTCCAAATGACTGATAAATAAATAGAATTGTTTTTTTTCTTTTGAATCACAAAATCTTTTAATAGCCTTTTTATGGAAATATTTTTTGATGAGAAAAAAGGAGAAAAGAAACTGTTTATATCGATTATTTGGGATTGTTGTTGGTATAGATTCAATAGCGAAATTAAAAGGCAAAAAAAAGAGGCTTGAAAGCCTCTTTAATCGTTTAGGATAGTTGAATTTGATTGGCAAATTCTGAATCAATTAAGATTCGGCCGCAATATTCACAAACAATAATTTTTTTATGCATTTTAATATCTAACTGATGTTGAGGTGGAATTTTATTGAAACAACCGCCACAAGATTCGCGCTCAATTTGAACTACAGCTAAACCATTGCGTGCATTTGCGCGAATACGTTTGTAAGCAGTTAGCAAACGAGGATCGATTAAAGCTTCCAAATTGGCCGATTTTTCAACCATTTCAAGTTCTTCTTTCTTTGTTTCTTCCACGATAGCGTTTAGCTCAGAAATTTTTATTTCTAAATCACCTTTACGTTCTTCAATAACTGAAGTGTATTTTGTAATTTCCTCTTTGCGAACATCCAAATCGGTAGTATATTCTTTGATTCGTTTTTCAGCCAATTGAATTTCTAAGTTTTGAAACTCTAATTCTTTCGACAAAGAGTCGTATTCGCGATTATTGCGAACATTCATTTGCTGATCTTCGTATTTTTTTATCAAAAGCTGACTCTCGGCAATTTGAGCCGTTTTATCAGCAATTTGCCTTTCGAGTTGTGAAGTTTCTTGAATATAATTATCTATGCGGGTTTCCAATCCGGCAACTTCATCTTCTAAATCCTGGACTTCCAAAGGAAGTTCGCCGCGGATAATTCTGATTTTATCAATTTGAGAATCAATATGTTGCAAAGTATAAAGTGCATTCAAACGTTTCTCATTTGAAAGTTCATCTTCCGATTTTTTATATTGAATAACTGGAGCTATTTCTTCTTTCACTATCGTCTTTTTCTTTGCCATTTTTTTTCGAATTATTTTATACTATAAGTAATTAATGACGTTTGTATTACGTTCCGAATTTCGGACTGCAAAGTTAGGAAATTTTTTGTTTAGATAATCAACTAAAAGTTGTTTTGTAAATTGTTCACTTTCATAATGTCCAATATCGACGATTAGCATTTGATTATTGGCCTCAAAAAAATCATGGTATTTGATATCTGCGCTAATAAAAACATCGGTATTAACTGCTTTTGCTCTATCAATTAAGAAACTACCACTTCCTCCACACAAGGCAATTTTTTGTACGGGCTTTCCTAACAAAGGACTGTAGCGAACACAATTAGTTCCGATTTGGTCTTTAATAAAGGTGAGAAAATCCATTTCAGACATCGGCTTTTCTAAATAACCCATCATTCCTGCTCCTGTTTTTTCCCATTCGTTTTCTAAGGCAAAAATATCGAAAGCGGGTTCTTCATAAGGATGATTTTCACGAAGAGTCTGAATGATTAGTGTTTGTAAATAGGCAGGAAAGACGACTTCAATTCTATTTTCTTCTTCAATGTGAATTTTATTTTTCTCCCCAACAAAGGGTTTGCTTCCTTCCAGAGATTTAAAAGATCCTTTCCCTTCTAACTGAAAACTACACGAATCATAATTACCAATAGAACCCGCTCCTGCCGCAAACAAAACGTCCAGCATTTTTTCTGAATGTGTAATAGGAATATAGACAATTAATTTTTTTAATGTTTCCGCTTTGGGTTGTAATATTTCGAGCTTGTGGAGACCAAGTTGCTTAGCCAAAATGTAATTTACTCCTTCGAAAATGGAATCCAGATTGGTATGTATAGCATAAATAGCGATATCATTTTTAATGGCTTTTTGAACAATACGTTCCACCATATTCGAATCTGTTATTTTTTTTAAGGGTTTAAAAATAAGGGGATGATGAGAAATAATTAAATCGACTTTTTCATTAATGGCATCATTTACTATTTCTTCAGTTATATCTAAGCTGACAATGGCTTTTTTTACAATTTTATTTTTATTGCCGATTAATAGGCCGCTATTATCGTAACTTTCCTGTAAATTTAAAGGAGCAAATTTTTCAAGTGAATCGCAGATATCTTTAAGTTTCATACTACTGAGAATAAATTCTCAGCTAAAGTACAATACATCCTTGATAAATGTAGATTATTGTAACGAAAAATGCCGAATGCCGTATAAGCACGCGTATTCTTATTCCGCGCTTTTGTAAAATTTAAAATAGGTGAGTTTCTACGGTTTACTTTTATTTCCGCTGTCTTTACTTTACGGATTTATTATCTGGATTAGAAATAAATTGTTCGATTGGGGCATTCTATTGGAGAAAGTGCACCCTATTCCTATTATTTCTATTGGCAATTTAAGTATGGGTGGTAGCGGAAAAACGCCTTTAGTCGAATATCTAATCCGTATACTTCAAGGCAAGTATAAACTGGCTACTTTAAGCAGGGGCTATGGTAGAAAATCCAAGGGATTTGTTTTGGCTGATGAAAAGGCGAGCGCTAAAATGATTGGCGATGAATCGATGCTTTATGCTACTAAATTTTCTAAAATAGCGGTTGCTGTTTCGGAAAATCGAAATAAGGGAGTAGAAGAGTTATTGAAAATTGAACCCGATTTGGACTTAGTTCTGCTCGATGATGCCTTTCAGCATAGGTATATAAAGCCCGGATTAAATATTCTGTTAACCGAATTTTATCGTCTGTATACTGATGATTATGTTTTTCCATCAGGAAAATTAAGAGAATTTCGTTCAGGAGCGCGCCGCGCCGATATTGTAATTGTCACTAAAACACCTATCATATTATCACCCCTCACGCGAAGGAGAATTACGACCGAGTTAAGGCTAAAAAAGCAGCAGCTTTTGTTGTTTTCTAAAATAGAATACGACAAATTAACACCTTGTTTTTCTAAAAAAACTCATCAATTAAAGAAACATTATGCACATATAGTTTTGTTTTCAGGAATTGCTAATAATTATCCTTTTCAAGATTATCTTCGTCAGTTTTGTTCGGAGTTAACGGTACTGCCCTATTTGGATCATCATAACTATACCGAAAAAGATATATATCATATCTTGCATACATTTAACGACTTATATAGTCGTAATAAGATTTTAGTAACTACCGAGAAAGATATCATGCGACTTCACGACAGTAATAAAGCCTATCTTTTTGAGGAGCTGCCTTTTTATTATGTTCCAATACGCACTGTCTTTCAGAATAGTGACGGTGATATTTTGAATAATAAGATTGAAGATTTTCTCTCAAATCCTAAAAGGAGAATAAAAGAGATATATTAATCTGGCTTTCTAATAATATGATTTTAAACTGCTGCATATTTAATTGATTTATGACGAAAGAATCGGGCAACTCTCTTTGCGTTTTTTTGCAAAAAAATCATATGAGATTTTACATTTGATTTCATCTGTTTTTCATTCTTAGATGATTGTTTTAGCCCTATCCCACTTTTTAAATCATTATTCAAATACTCATCTGGATTTATTTCAGGAGAGTACGATGGAAGATAAAACAGCTCTATTCTATTTGTATTTTTATCAACCCACTGTTTAACAAGCTTACTGTGGTGCACTTTTAGATTATCCAATATTAGATAGATTTTTTTATTAGCACCTTTTATTAATCGCTTTAGAAATATTATAAACCTTTGAGCATTCATAGTTCCATTATATGTCATAAACCTTACCTTTCCTTGGTTTGTTACTGTAGAAATCATATTAAGGGATATCCGTTTTGCCATTGTTGTTTTTGTAGGTGTTTGACCTATTGGAGCGTATGACCGCCCATAATGGCTTGTGTTTCGGATTCCTGTTTCATCTCCCCAATGTATTTCTGCATTTTCAGCCTTTGCTTTTTTAAGCCACATTGCGTCAAATTTCACTAAAATGTAAAAAAAGCTGTTCATAACCTTACTATTTATCAATAATTTATAAATGCTAAATAACTATACATCTAATAATCAGCATAATACGATTTGTTAATTTTCTAACTATCAAATGTAGACCTTTCTGGCATCTTGACATACAGACAGTTAATGATTAATTTTACCAAATGTTTGTAAAGCCATTTCCTAAATATAACAGCACCACTAAAAAGCGATACACTATCTATCGGCTTTGTAAAAGCAACCGTCTTGATGGAAGAATTCGTCATCGTACCATAATAGGTTTGGGGAAGCTTGATGAACTAAAAGATGATACACAGATAAAACTTTTGGGCAAGCGTATTGAAGAGATGCTTAAATATGGTTCAGGATTATTAATGCAAGAGGCAATATCTGAACAAATAAACTATCTTTCCCTACAATTTTATAGGCAAATATTTAAGAAGCAACGTTACGATGTGAAAGGAAAAATACTGATTGGCAAATAGTTGATACAAATTCTATAAAAAATGAGAATATTAGAAAAGCGGGAGCTGAATGGGTTTGCAAACAAGCATTTGACCAACTTAATATGGGATTATTCTTAGAGCAACAAAATTGGTCAAAAGAAAAAATAGCACTTGCAGCCAGTCATATAATAAGCCGCACAGTTTATCCGGCATCAGAATACAAAACGGCTTCTTTTATCAAAGAAAATTCTGCGGTATGTGAATTAACAGGCTATGATGAAAACGAAATCACTAAAGATCAATTATACAAAATAACAAACGAGTTATATTCAATCAAAGACCCGATGGAACAATACAGGGCAAACTCGTACTTTTATTTGTTTGATTATTTTGCCACGAATGCACGAATTTACGCTCTTTATTAATGGAGTATTGAAAAAAATAACACGAATTCCTGAAACCCCTCTGGGTTTTCTTACTAGCGAAATCCTAATTTCGTGCTTTAAAAATTATATTCGTGCATTTGTGGCTTTTTTAATAA
>JAGGUP010000129.1 GCA_021158405.1 Bacteroidales bacterium | reverse complement strand
GTTAATGGACTTTTGGATAGAATTTGCCATCGGCCTGCAAAATGCGTATTCTTCAATACATTTTCAATTCCTCTTTTTATTGCTTTCGATGATAATTTCAATAACATAGCAGCGGCAACCACCGTTTTTAAATTCTTTATTTGATAATTACCAAGAAGTGGAAATTCCAAACTTTCAAAAATTATCTGGTTATTATAAGAAATTCGATACGTGTTAGAAACCGTATTTATAATTTCAAGACGAACCAAATCTTCTGCAAAATAAAGTGGGGAATTCATTTCTTTTGCTTTTTGTTCAAAAACAGTTTGTATTTCAAGCTGTTTCTCTCCAATAATAATAGGTTTATTTGCCTTGATAATTCCCGCTTTTTCTCCTGCAATTTCAGGCAAAGTATCGCCCAAAAATCGCATATGATCTTTTCCAATATTTGTGATTATAGAAAGCTCTGGATTTACAATATTGGTACTATCTAATCGACCACCCAAACCGGTTTCTAAAATTACAATATCTACTTTTTCTTCAGCAAAATACTGAAAAGCCATAGCCATCGTCAGCTCAAAAAAAGAAGGGGAAATAGATTTAAAATCCACAGCATATTTAGCTACAAAATCAATAACAAATTCTTCAGAAACCATTTCACCATTCAAACGGATTCGTTCCCGAAAATCCTTTAAATGCGGAGAAGTATATAATCCCGTTTTATAGCCTGCTTCTTGATAAATAGACGCTAACATATGAGCGGTAGATCCTTTTCCATTAGTTCCTGCAATATGCACCGATTTAAACTTTTTATGAGGCTGATCCAGAATCTCCATCAAAGCATAGGTGTTATCGAGATTTGCCTTGTAAGCAGCTGCACCAATACGCTGAAATATGGGGAGTTGACTATATAGAAATTTTAGCGTTTCTTCGTAATTCATAGATTCAATAAACTTAAGAAAGCATCTGGAATCGAGTCCACAATATCACCCGCAATTAAACTGGCTTGACCTTTATTTTCCGCAGCAAAATCGCCCGCTAAACCGTGTAAAAATACACCCAAAAGCGAGGCATGTAAGCTCGAATATTTTTGTGCTTTTAGTCCTAATAAAATCCCCGTTAATACATCTCCTGAACCTCCTGTGGCCATTCCGGGATTTCCAGTGGAATTAAAAAATACTTTGCCGTCAGGTGTAGCAATACTTGTATGTGCTCCTTTCAAAATGATATAAACCTGATATTTTTTAGCAAAAGCGATTTGTTTTTCCATCCGGTCGAAATCGTTTTTCGACTTTCCCACTAAGCGCTCAAACTCTTTTATATGTGGTGTTAAAATAGAATTCTCGGGCAAAAAACTCAACCATGTTTTATTTTCGGCAAGCATATTCAAGCCATCCGCATCGATAATTAATGGGATTTTACTTTCTTGGATTAATAATTTAAACGCCGATAAACTTGCTTTAGCCATTCCTAATCCGGGACCAATTGCAATAGCCGAATAATTTAATAAATCAGGAAGCTGTGAAAATACGTTTTCATTTTCATCGATGCTGGTCATTAATTCAGGAACCGCAGTTGGAATTACAGATAAGCCGCTTTTTGGATGATGAACAGTTATCAAACCTGCACCGGATCTTAAAGCCGCTTTTCCTGCTAGAACAGCTGCTCCCATTTTTCCTGTGCCTCCAGCAATCAACAATCCATGTCCAAAACTTCCTTTATGCGAAAATTTGGGTCGAGGTCGGATAATCTCTTTAACTGCTTGTGACACTAAAAAATAATAGGAAGTTTCCGACTTTTGAATATATTCTTGAGATAAGCCAATATTCAAAACCTGCCAATCACCCACAAAACCATCATTCTCCGGCATTAAAAAAGCCAGTTTTGGAAATTGAAAACTCAAGGTATAATCGGCTTGAAAAATAATACTTTTGTTTCCATCGCTCGATATATCTGAAAACAATCCGCTAGGAATATCTATTGCGATTCTTAAACAATTGATTTGATTTAAATGCTTGATTAATTTGGCTACTTGACCATTGAGCGGTTTTGACAACCCTGAACCAAAAAGAGCATCAATAATAATATCCTTTTCACCAATTGGAGAAAAATCAATCTCACTTTTAAGCTTTACAATAGGGACGCTTTTCAAACTTTCCAATCGTTTTCGATTTATTTCAAAATCGACTGAATAGCGCTCTGAATCCAAAATAAAAACTCTCACTTCAAAACCTTGCACTTTCAACAAACGCGCTATGGCCAAACCATCGCCCCCATTATTTCCCGGACCACAAAAAATACTAAAGGACTTCTCTTTTGTAGTTCTTTCTAAAATCCTATTCACGCAGGCTTGAGCTGCTTTTTCCATCAAATCGATGGATTTTATTGGTTCGTTTTGGATGGTAAACTGATCGGCTAAACGAATTTTATCTACGGTGAATACTTTTTGCATTTTGATCTATTTTAGAATTTTCTGATGACTATTTTTTTTAAAATTTGATATTCTTAATAATTCAAAACAAAAATATACCACAAAGTTACACAAAGGATACACAAAGGATGCACAAAGTAACACGAAGGAATTTAGAATGCTAAAATCTATTTTCTAACAATTCTCCCCAAATAATTATAATGCTCATCCTCATAAATTAATTCGGCTTTAAAGCCGAATTCCTCAGCATAAAAAGCCAAATTTTCAAAGTCGATAAAAAGCCAAGGAAAAGGTTCTCCTTTTAAATAATCGTACTCGACCTGATACTCAACTTCACCATAATAGGCATCGTTTAAATTGATTTGGTAACTTCCATCCTCTTCTTCTAATAAATAAATAAGATCAGAAGAATCGAAAATAATTTGACCATTTGGCGATAATAGTTCATCACATTTCTTGAAGAAAGTCTCAAAACCGTCTAACGTTTCAACCAATCCAATTCCATTCATTAAAAAGAGAAGCGTATCGTATTTTTCACTTCTTACTTCATAGAAATTCTCGCAAACAGCATTATTAACACCTTGTAATTTAGCTAATTCTATAGAATATAAAGAAATGTCAATTGCTTTAATAGCAATACCTTTTTCTTGAAGGATCTTTGCGTGGATTCCAGTACCAGATCCTACGTCTAATGTTTTTCCGCTAACCAAATCCAAAGCACGCTTTTCGGTTTCAGGCATTTCTTCATAGCTCCGAAAGAAATAAGCCAATTCATACGTTTCATCTTCCGCTTTATCGCAAAACACTTTTAAAGTCGACGCCCCTTCTCCTTTCTGGTAATTGGCTAATGCCAATCCCATTATATCATCTTCTTTTCTTAGAACACCTTCTATCATCAATACGAAATTAAAAAACTATCTTGGATTTATAAAAAAAACGCTACAATAAGTGATATTCTCAATGCAACGTTTAGATTTTATTTCACCACAGAGACACAAAGGCACAAAGTAATATGTAAT
>JAGGUP010000171.1 GCA_021158405.1 Bacteroidales bacterium | reverse complement strand
CAAAGAAAGCAGTTTTACTTTCATCAGGTGATACACGTTCAAAAGTGGAGCTGCTAAATCCTTGCAGATTACTTATTAAAAAAGGATTGAAGATATACGCTACTCAGGGAACTCATGATTTCTTAAAAGAGAATGGCATTGAATCTGAAGTATTACATTGGCCTGATGATAAACGTCAACCCAACTCTTTAAACTTTTTAAAAGAACGCAAAATTGATTTTGTGGTGAATATTCCTAAAAATCTCTCGAGTGATGAATTGAATAACGATTATACCCTTCGAAGAACGGCTATCGACCTGAATATCCCGCTGATTACCAATGCGCGGTTGGCCAATGCTTTTATCACCGCTTTCTGTTCTTTAGAGATCGAAGAAATAAGTATTCAGTCGATGGGCTCGTATTTTCAATAATAAACAAATAATATAAAATTTAATGAGCTATTTAGACTTTCCTTATTCACTCTTTTTTCTACATTTGCAAGGCAAAAAAGATAAGTGATGATAAATAACTTTAAAGGCACCAAATACGCATTAAAAAGTTTTAAAACAGGTTCAGAATTTGCTGACGCAGGTTGGACGCTTAACGCTCCGAGCGAAACTGAACCAACGCTAATTCGGGCGATTTACGAAAAAAAACAATTAAATCTTGGCGATAAATCCCACGGATTTTATCAATTTTCTGATTGGCTTCCCATTAAAAAAACTTTAGAAGGATCTGCTGCTCCAATCACGTATAAAAGTGAAGGCCTTGCAAAAGTATTAGGATTAACTAATTTATACATTACCTTTAGTGGATATTGGCCTGAAAAAGGTGCTTTTATGAAAACGTGTTCTTTTAAAGAAACAGAAGCGTATGCTGTCCTTGGAAGAATACCCGAAAATTTTGATAAGGTATTAGTCGTTGCTTCAGCCGGAAACACCGCTCGCTCCTTTGCAAAAGTATGCTCCGATAATAAGATTCCTTTGCTTTTATTTGTTCCGGAAGATAATCTGGATGCTCTATGGTTTGATGCGCCTATCAATGATAATGTAAAATTAATTGCCTCTGCAAAAGGAAGTGATTATTTTGATGCTATTCACTTATCCAATATAGCCTGCGAAATGGATGAATACGTTGCTGAAGGCGGAGCAAAAAATGTTGCTCGCCGCGATGGAATGGGAACCACTACACTTTCTGCTACAACAACAATTGGTCAAATTCCAGAATATTATTTTCAAGGCGTAGGAAGTGGAACAGGAGCCATTGCTGCCTGGGAAGCAAATCTTCGCCTATTGGAGGATGGAAGATTTGGAAACACGAAGATGAAGCTTTTAGTTTCTCAAAATTTACCTTTCCAACCTCTTTATGACGCCTGGGAAATTGATTCGAGAGCCTTGCTCCCACTTGATGACGATTTGGCGCGAGAGCAAGTGGAAACAATTCTTGCTAAAGTATTGAGTAATCGCAAACCACCCTATTCTATTTATGGAGGACTTTATGATGCACTAAAAGATAGCGATGGAGAAATTTTGCTTGTAAATAACGAAAATGCTTTAGCCGCTTCTAAACTTTTTGAAGAAACGGAAGGAATCGATATTCATATTGCTGCTTCGGTTGCTGTAGCCAGCTTAAAAGAAGTCGTTGAATCAGGCAAAATTGAAAAAGACGCGCTCATCATGCTTAATATTACAGGAGGAGGAGAAGCTCGCTTTGCCTCTGAAATCAAGCAATTGCATTATTTGAAGCCTCTTTTAACTTTCGCTATTAATCCGGATGCTGACGATGTAAAAACAAAACTTAAAAGCTTATTTTAAACTTTTAAAGACAAAAAAACCGCTATTGAAAAATCAATAGCGGTTTTTTATTTGTGCACAGATTAACTCTGATCAATAATTTTAATTTTTTCCTTCAAGCTTAAAATATCCGCTTTCGCACGATTGATTTTCTTCTCAAATTCCATTTTTAAAACATCCGCATTTTTCGTATTTGCAAAAAAACCAATATTATTCTCCCAAAGTAAAACATCTTCCTGGAGTTTTTCCAATGTTTTCTGAATTCCATAACGTTCCCGATTCAATTGATAATTGTCAACATTCTCTTTCATGCTATGAATCTTCTCTTTGAATCCGGAATGCTTGAAATCAGCTCTTGAAATGTCAAACTTATCTAACTGCATATCTACAGCCTCACGGTACGCTTTGTTCAATTTATCCAAATCCTTTCTGGGAACATTTCCTATCTCATGCCATTTTCGCTGAAAAGCTTTTATGAGCTCTAAATTACCGGATTTATCATCTGTAAACTTCGCTGTTTTAATCTCTTCAATCAAAGCTGCTTTCAGTTTACCATTCGATCCTTCCGCATCTATCAAGCTCTTATAATGTTCTGATTTTGCTTCAAAGAATTTGTCGCAGGCTTTTCTGAATCTTTTCCAGACAGCATCAGAATATTTGCGCGGAACAGTTCCAATACTCTTCCATTCTTTTTGCAATTTGATTAAAGCATCCGTTGTTTTTTTCCAATTTGTATCGTCTTGCAAGCCTTCTGCTTCAACACAAATGGCCAATTTTTTCTGATAATTATTGGTTTGCTCCTCTTTAATTTCGCCGAAAAACTTTTTCTTTGCTGAAAAGAAAGCATTGAGATATCCTTTAAAACATTCCCAAATTTCTTCATTTACTCTTCGAGGAGTCGGTCCAATTGTTTTCCATAGGGAGAACAATTCGTTGAAAGCATCTGTACTTTTATTCCACTCTTTTACGGTAGTGAGATCTTGGTAAGATATTTCTTTGATTTTCTCGCATAAAACCAATTTCGACTGGTAATTCTCCTCCAGTTTGTCTTGTAATTGTTTATAATATTCTCTGCGTCGCAGATTAATTTTATCTGTAATTGTCTTAAAACGCTCCCAAATCTCTTCTTTTAAATTTGAAGGAACAGGACCAATAATTTTCCACTCTTCGTGGTATTTTTGAAGTAATTTAAACGATTTAGTGATTGATTTCTCAAGCAAAAGGCCTTCTGCTTTTTCGCATAATTTAACTTTTACTTCAAAATTTTTCTTTAAATCTAAATTACGTAACTCATTACTTATCTTAACCTTATCAAAGAATTTCTCCACAAGAAAATGATAATTACGCCACAATTCTCCCATTTCATTTTTTGGGATCATGCCAATTTCTTTCCAACGATCTTGAATCTCCTTGAATTGATCATAAGTCGCTTTCAAGGTTTCATCAGAATTCACCAGTATGCGTAATTCTTCAAGCAATTCTTGCTTCTTGTCCAGGTTTTCTTTTTGTTCTTGTTCTTGTTGAGCTCTTAATTTACCTCGCTTTACTCTTAAAATGCCCAATACTTTCCGATAACGGATATGCTCTTCAGTTTCTTCAAAGGAGAACTCTGCTTCTAGTCCATCATTAGCTAAAAATTGATCCAAAGCTAACTTTTCGACTTCAGCTAATTTTAGATCGATAATTCGGCGCAAAATGCCCACCTTAGAACGGCTTTTTTTAAGATCTTCTTCGGTAGCTAAAACTTCTAAAACAGTCAATAAATCAGACAATTCCGAATCTTTGTATTGCTCCTCATAAGTTTCATCACTTATTTCAACAACCTCTACATCAGCAGACTCCTTGTCCACATCGTCTTCATCATCGTCTTCATTGTCATCCTCTAAATCAGAATGATTATCAGTTCCAAAGTCATAAGATTCATCGTGACTTGATGCTGTATTTTCTTCTTCTTTATTAATTTCGCCTTGCACTTCCTTAGTTTCCTCTGAAAGATTAGCGTTTGGAGATTCTGTTTCCGTATGGTTTTCAACTGCTTCTTGAACAGTTTCAGCATTCTCCTCCTGAATTGGTTTATTTACCTCTTCAAGATTCTGATTGAGTTGTTCCTTATTTTCCATGAAATAATTTGTATGTGTTTCTTTAAGTGGACAAATGTATAAAAATCTTGCTTGCTGTTTAGTTTAAATTGGATTTTTTGGCACTTTAATATTCAGATTTACAATGATCAAATCATATCTAAATCAAAAGAATTTGGATCTATAGGTTTTGGGAAATCCAAACTTTTAAAAACTGAATCAATATCCTTTAGACCATTTCCTGTAAGCAAGATGACAATTTGCTCATCTTTAACTATTTGATCTTCTATTTGATATTTAATTAATCCCGCATAAGCTGCTGCTGCCGCAGGCTCAACAAAAAGTCCAAATTGATTGGCCAAATATTGGGAAGCATCTATAATTTCGGCATCACTAACTTTAATTCCCAGTCCTTGGAATCGATTTATATAATCGCGAGCCATATAAAAATTTCGAGGAATATCAACAGATATTGAATCTGCAAGCGTGGAAGCAGAATTAAAATGATGTTCTTCACCAATTAAATTATCAATTAAGTTAGAACTACCTTCCGCTTGAACGGCTATTATTTGTGGAATTTTATCAATCAAACTCAGCTCCAACAAATCTTCAAATCCCTTGTAAACACCAGCCAGAATCACGCCATCGCCAACAGGTACAAAAACTTTATCAGGAAATACATCCATTTGTTCAAACAATTCGAAAGCAACTGTTTTCTTGCCTTCAATAGTTAAAGGATTGAAAGCAGTATTTCGGTTATACCAACCTTTTTGCTCCGTAAGTTTAAGACTTAAATCGTAGGCATCATCGTAATTTCCTTTTACCGGAATTAGTTTTGCTCCATACATTAAGACTTGCGTTAGTTTTGCTTTTGGTGCTTTTTCCGGAACCAAAATAATTGCCTTCTGTTTTTGCGAAGCACAAATACCGGCTAAAGAAGAACCTGCATTTCCTGTAGATGCAGCAATAATTGTTTGGATTCCTTTTTCCTTGGCAAATGCCGAAACCAAAGCCGAAGCTCTGTCTTTAAAAGAGAAAGTAGGATTTGAAGATTCCACTTTTAAATGTAAAAAAAATGGAATATTCCCCTCTTGTTTATAGGTATAAAGTGGTGTTTTTCCTACCAAAAGAGGAGGAAAAGAATCTACAGTATGAATTGGCAGCAAATCGATATAATCCGATTTTATTAAATAATCGGGCTGTATTTCCAACCTATTTTTGATTTCAATATAAGGATATAGAACTTTTAAAACTCCTTTCAGAGGCTGTCCTTCTTTATTTTCTTTTGCACAAAGTGGACATAAATAGAGAATCTCTTGATTCGTATATTCGGAGCCACAATTTACACACTTATATATGTATTCTTTTGCCATAGCCACGAAGATATTACTTTTTAAGTAATTTCACAGCCGATTTAATAGCTACTAGATTAATTATATTATAGAACTTGTTTAAAGTAAAACAGCAAAACTGCTAGCGAACCCTTGGTGCCATTGACTTCAGCTATTTTTGATTCCATAGCTAAGGCTATGCAATAAAAAATGAGATTCGTCACTGGACACCAATGGTTTACTCTCGAAATCACTCTTTAACTTTAAACAAGTTCATACTGAAAATCAATATGAAATCATTTTTCAATCAATACCGAGGAGTAATTTACGCAAGCATCACAGCCTTATTTTGGGGATTTCTATCCATTGCCTTAAAAGTTAGCTTGCAATTTATGCCTGCAGTAAATATTGTATGGTTTCGGTTTGTATTCGCTTTTTTAGGTCTTTTTATGTATTTCATTATTTTTCAGCCCAGGAAATTAGCGATATTTAAAAAACCGCCGGTCTTGGCAATTGTAGCGGCTTTAGGTTTGAGTATTAATTATATTGGGTTTACAACAGGAATCCATTATACTTCTCCAAATACAGCCCAAGTAGTTATGCAAATAGGACCTATTCTTTTGGGAATCATCGGTTTTCTGGTTTATAAAGAAAAAATTAGCCGTATGCAAATGCTAGGTTTTGTTATTGCTTTTATAGGACTCTCTGTTTTTTATCTCAATCAGATAGAAGGCGTGCTGGCAGACAAACTGAATTTATTCAATAAGGGTTTCTTTTGGATAGTAAGTGGTGCTTTTGGATGGGTATTGTATGCTGCTTTGCAAAAACATCTGGTAAAATCTTTTGATGCCCAATTACTTAATCTGATTATCTTTTCAATTCCAACACTCCTATTTATTCCTTTGGTGGATTTCACGTTTTTTTATCATTTAAATTTTGGACAATGGATACTGATGATTTTTTTAGGTGTCAATACCCTAATCGCCTATGGGTTTCTGGCACTGGCATTTAAATATACTCAGGTAAATAAAGTAAGTATCATTATCAGTCTAAATCCTATCATTACTTTTGTAACTATGACCATTCTGTTTTACCTCGATGTACAATGGATCGAAACCTCTATATTAGGATTTAAAACAATTAGTGGTGCACTTTTAGTCATTCTGGGTGCTATTTTTGTAATCCACTTCCGCACCAAAGAATCATTTTAATTTTTTTTATTTGCTATTCCACATAAATAAGTAATTTAGAGGTGTAATAATTCGATTTTGTGAATTTATTAAACTCAATCACAAGATAAGACACAATACAAATGAATTTGAACTCAAACTATTCGTTTATTTTCGTATCTTTAAGTTTAATTTATTTTTTGGATTAACCTGTTTTATATTGTTGAATATAAATATTTTAGGATAAAGAAGAAGCTATGATCACACTAAAAATTATTTTTTGGATATTTCTTTTTATTATTTTTTACACTTATATTGGATATGGAATTGTACTTTATATATTGGTGAGAATTAAACGCCTTTTTAAAAAATCAAAGATTTCGGCGAAAGAAGATGAATACGAACCTGAAGTCACTTTATTTATAGCCGCATACAATGAAAAAGATTATGTAGATGAAAAAGTAGCAAATTCGCTATCTTTAGAGTATCCCAAAGAGAAAATTAAGCAGGTTTGGATAACCGATGGATCTGACGACGGAACTCCTGAAATATTAAGGAAATATACAGACAAAGGTATTGAAGTGTATCATGAAGATGCACGTGGAGGTAAAATTGGAGCTATGAATCGTGGAATGGCGTTTGTTAAAACGCCCATTGTCATTTTCTCTGATGGAAATACTTCTTTGGGAAAAGAATCCATCCGAAGAATTGTAAATTTATTTGCCGATCCAAAAGTGGGTTGTGTTTCAGGAGAAAAGAGAATTTATTCTAAAGACAAGGATGCCGCTGCGGGTACGGAAGGAATTTATTGGAAATACGAATCTACACTAAAAAAATGGGATGCCGAATTGTATTCCGTTGTTGGAGCTGCAGGTGAATTATTCGCTATTCGGACGGAATTATTTCAGCATGTTGAAAAAGACACTTTGCTCGACGATATGATGATCTCCTTGCGCGTTGCCATGAAAGGATATACAATACAGTATGACCCTGAAGCTTATGCTATTGAAACAGCCTCAGCAAACGTAAAAGAAGAACTTAAAAGAAAAGTGAGAATTTCAGCCGGAGGTATTCAATCCATTGTTCGGTTGTTACCTCTTTTTAATATTTTTAAATATGGTTGGCTGTCGTTTCAATTTATTTCTCATCGCGTTTTACGCTGGACCATTACACCTTTTTCCTTGGCTATAATTTTGATATTAAATATTATAATAACATCAAACGAAGGCTTTATTAATTTCAATAGCACTTTTACCTATTTGTTCTATGGGCAAATGATTTTTTATATTGCAGCTCTATTGGGCTGGGTTTTAGAGAATAGACAAATTAAAATAAAAGCATTATTCGTGCCCTATTATTTCTTTATAATGAATCTTTCAGTTTTTATGGGATTAAATAGGTATTTAAAAGGGAATCAATCTGTTAAATGGGAACGAGCTAAAAGAGGAAACTAAGATGAACACGCTAAAGGAAAATATTAAAAAACTGATCCCTGTTTGGTTGGGAAAAAAAATTAGAGGAACCTACCAAAAAGCACTTGGAATCTATTACAAGGGTGACACTTATCATTGCCCCTATTGTAAGCATAATTTTAGGAAAATGCTTTCAGATGGAGAAACTCATCCTGTTATTTCAAAATATCAAATTATCGGAAGTGGCTACCGCGAAAATTGTACTTGCCCACGCTGTTATGCTAAAGATAGAGATCGCCTTATTCATTTGTATCTGGAGAAAAAAACAAACATTTTTTCAGCGCCAAACCGTGTTTTACATATTGCTCCGGAAGCTTGGCTGAAAGAACTTTTTCAATCTTTACCGATGATTGAATATACCAATGGCGTAAAAGGCGTAAAAAATATGGGTTATTATTATGATCGTACAACAAGAGAACTAGACATTACTAGTTTAGATATGGAAAACAATAGCTACGATGCAATTGTTTGTAATCATGTACTCGAACATATTCCTGATGATACAAAAGCAATTAAAGAAATTTATCGCGTATTAAAACCTGGTGGCTGGGCTATTTTACAAGTGCCTCTTTCTGCCATACTGGAAACTACGTATGAAGATAAATCGATCAAGAAACCTGAAAAAAGAGCAGAGGCTTTTGGTCAATTTGATCATGTAAGAATCTACGGAAAGGATTATCCCAAACGTCTTGAGTTTGTTGGGTTTACAGTTGAACAATTTAATCCAAAAAACGAAGTGTGGGGAAAAGAGTATTTAGATAAATATGCCCTAAACATAAATGAAAACCTATTTATAGCTCATAAACCACTTTAAAATAATGCTTCAACCAACAAATATTGTTGTTATGAATTTCCCATTAACGCTCCTTGTACTTGGCGGTCTATTCTTTTTGATTGTTTTATTTGTTTACCTCTTGTTTAATAGAAGAAAAAACAAGTATTTATTAATACAGAATAAGCAGCTTGAAAATGAAATTAAGCAATTAAAAGAAGAGTTAAAAGTCAATCTTGATTCGATAGATATAAAAATCCACGAAAAAACCAAAGCACTTCAAGAGCAGATTGAAGATAGAAAATCGATAGATCTGGAACGTAAAATCGCTTTAAAGAAAGCCGAAGAATCTAATTTCCTAAAGAATACTTTCCTGTCTAGCATGAGTAGAGAAATTAGAACTCCACTCAGTGGAATAATTGGATTTTCCAATATACTTCTGCATGAAATTGATTCTAAAGAAAAGCCGGAAATGTACGATATGGCCAATAGTATTGTCGAAAGCAGTAGTCAATTATTGGAATTGATGGGGCATATCATGGATTTAAGTCGAATTGAAGCGAAGAATTATGAATTAAAAATAGATACGTTTGAAGTAAATGCTGTTCTTGACACTTGTGTAAAAAAAATCACAGATTCGGCGACCAAAAAAGAACTTGAAATAGATTTCAAACAAGGTGATAATTATCTGGCTGAAGGAGATAAAGAAGCTTTTGAAAAATCCGTTGATTTGATTCTGGACAATGCAATTAAATATACACTACAAGGGAAAATTACAATTAGACTGGAAACAGATACCCACAAAAACAAACTTAAAGTTCTCGTTTCAGATACAGGAATTGGGATAGACAAAAGCTTTTTATCGGATATTTTTGAGGCCTTCAGACAAGACGGCACAGGTTATAGTCGGATACAACAAGGTGCTGGTTTGGGTTTGCCTTTGGCTCATAAATTAGTGCATCTTATGGATGGCGAATTACTAATTGAATCAAAAAAGAATCGGGGGACAACAGTTTCTTTCTTACTTTCGCTCACCAAGAAAAAGCATATATCCGGAGAAGAAATCCTTCCTACAGGAGCTCCTAAAGATAATTTTGGCATTACTACAGAAAACCAAGCTTCTATTTTTATTGTTGAAGATGATAAAATGAATCGTTTGATATTTGAGAATATGCTTAACAAATATGCATCCGTTCAAATTGCTGTAGATGGCGAGGATGCTTTCAAGAAATTAAACGAGGCATTTCAATCAAATTTAGTTTATGATATTATTTTGCTTGATATAAATCTGCCGTCTCCGTGGGATGGAATGCTTCTTTTGAAAGAATTTAAGAAAAGATGGCCAAAAATGAATAAGATACCCTTTGTGGCTCAAACAGCTTATGCTCTGACAGGCGACAAGGAAAAATTCCTAGCTGCCGGTTTCGATGATTATATTTCAAAACCCATTGATAAAACTGAGCTTTTCACTATTATTGAGAATAATATGCACAAATTTGGCACTTTAAAGAATCTCATCCATGAAAAATGAAAATGAACTTTCCGAAATACATAAAGAGCTGTTAAGTACTCAAAACAAATATGATGAAGTGCTTCAGCAACAACTTAATTTACAAAGCTCACAAGCCATCTTTTTGAGAAATCTAAGTCAAAATATCCGTATTCCTATGAACGGAGTAATGGGTATGTTGGAGATTTTAAGAATGACGAATCTTAATACCGAACAAGAAGATTATGTAAACCTAATTGCTAATTATAACGACAATCTATTATCGATAATAAATGATATTTTGGATTATTCCAATCTGATGAATAATTCATTACAATTGGACTCCGACTATTTTGAAATTAAGAATTTGGTAAAGCAAATTACCGAACTACTGCATTATAAAATAGAAGGAAAAGGAATTCAATTGAAATTAAATATCGATAAGCAAATTCCTGATTATCTATATGGTGATCAGCAAAGGATAAAACAAATCCTGATCAACCTTCTCAATAATGCTATCCGACATACACGTGAAGGTGAAATTGTTTTATCAATATATCAAATTAATCAAGAGGATAAAAAATCTGTTTTAAAGTTTAGTGTCAGCGATTCCGGATCCGGCATGGAAAATAGTTTAATCCGCACACTAAAAAAAGAATTGGACTCATATGCTCTCACAACAAAAATCTCTTTAAACGGAGTGGGTTTAGGATTAGCAATCGCACAATCGTTGCTAAGACTTATGGACACCAATTTGTCCTTTGAATCAGAACTTGATAAGGGTTCTGACTTTTGGTTTACTATTTCCATTGCCACCCGACATAAAAATCGCTCTGGTATTTATAACGAAAACAATCCGGGACAACGAACGTTAAAAATACTGCTTGTAGAAGATAATATGCTCAATCAAAAATTTGCTAAAGTAACACTCACAAAACAAGGACATTTTCTTGACATTGCAGAAAATGGAAAGGTTGCCTTGGAAAAATATAAATTAGACACTTATGATCTGATTTTAATGGATGTTCAGATGCCCATTATGAGCGGAATTGAGGCGACAAAAGAAATTCGTAGATATGAAAATGAAAACCATATCGATCCTATTAAAATTATTGCTGTAACTGCCTTTGCTCTGGATAATAAACGCCAAGAATGTATGGAAGCTGGGATGGATAATTTCTTAGCTAAACCCTTTAAACCCACTCAATTAATTAGAATGATTGATGAAATAAAATTTAGTTGATAAACGAAAATTTTCTTAGACTAAATCATTCAAGGCTTTCATTTTATCAACTAAGACATCTGAATGTAAAACAAACTGCTGCGTCAATCGACTATGCATTTCTAACAAAACCCCTGTATAATTAAATAATTTGGAAAGACTATCGTTTTGCAAATGCCTTACCGTTAACAAACTCAAATTCCGATTGTATTTTACACTAAAATCCGTTTGAAGTTGCTTTAATAAATCATCCAATTGTAAATGATTTTCATCGGCGACCAAGGAAAAATTTAGTGCGGAATTCTGTATCAAACGAATATGAAAATGATTGGCAGAAAAAAGTTTCAATATTCCTGTTAATTTTTCAGCATCTATAAAACTAAAATCGCGTGAAGCAATAGTAAATAAGATCTGATTTTCTTTGATAATGAAAGAAGGAATTTCACCATCTGTTTTACTATTTCCATCTATTAAACTCGCTGATTCCGGGTTTAAAAAAGAGCGCACAATTAATGGAATTTGTTTTGCCTTGAGAGGTTGTAAAGTTCGTGGGTGAATAACACTAGCACCATAAAAAGCAAGCTCAACCGTTTCGTGATAAGAAATATGATCTAAACGTCTTGCTTTAGAAAGTAGTTTTGGATCGGCATTTAAAATACCAGGGACATCTTTCCAAACCGTAAGCTCCCGCGCAGTTAGACAATGAGCCAAAATTGCAGCCGAATAATCTGATCCTTCCCTTCCAATTGTTGTTCGCAAACCATTCAATGTTCCTCCAATAAAACCCTGAGTAATAACTATATTCACCTTATCAAATGCAGGTTGCACTTTGGAAATTATTTTTTCTTTAGTAGCAATCCAATCCAATCGTGCATCGCGGTGTTTATCATTCGTTATTAAAAATTCAGAAGCATCTATTCGAATATTTTGGACGCCTTGTTCAGATAAAAATGCTGATAAAATAAAACTGGAAAGCAACTCTCCATAACCTACAGTTTGATCATAAGCATAGTCGTAGGATTGTATTTCTGATTGTTCGAGCTTCACTTCTAACTGCTCAAAACATTCATTTAGAGAGGATTTAATAGAGTGACTATTCTCAAAAAGTTCCTCAACAATCGTATAATGAAAGGATTTAATTTTATTAAACTGACCCTGTTTTTCTTTCGATCCTTTTCTATAGAGCGAAAGGAGACTCTCAAAAGCGTTGGTCATTTTGCCCATAGCAGAAATAACCAAAACCAATTTCTCCGATTTTTGTTTCTCAATTATAGGCAAAAGAGCACGAATACTCTTTGCATCTCCAACAGAAATTCCTCCAAATTTATAAACTATCATAAATTATTATTCAAACGAGCTATGCAATTCCATGGATTCAATAATTTTATTTATACGATCTTTCAATTGATTATGAACGAGGTCAAAATCTTCTATCTTATCCAAAGGAGCTTTAACACCAAAATAAAATTTTATTTTTGGTTCTGTTCCACTAGGGCGCACAGAAATCTTACTTCCATCAGCGGTAAAGAATTGCAAAACATTTGATTTTGGTAAATCGATCTTATTTTCTGACTTACTCTTTAAGTCGAAATGAATTTGTTTTTGATAATCCTTGATGGTGATCACTTCAGAATTATTGATCGATTTTGGCGGATTATTCCTATAATCAACCATCATAGCTTGAATTGCTTCAGCTCCCTCTTTTCCTTTTTTAACAACAGAAATCAGCGTTTCATAATAAAAACCGTATTCCAAATAAATTTGTTTTAGTAAATCGTATAATTTCATTCCCTGATCTGCTGCCCAAGCAGCAGTTTCAGCAATCATTGCACAAGCACTCACCGCATCTTTATCACGAACAAAATCACCCACAAGAAAACCATAACTTTCTTCTCCTCCACCAATAAAAGTTTTTTTGCCTTCCAATTGTTTAATTATATCGGCAATAAACTTAAATCCCGTTAGGACATCGTAAGAATCGATGCCGAATTTTTCAGCCATATCAATAAGCAATTCACTGGTTACAATGGTTTTAACCATATATTGTTTACCGTCGAGCAAACCATTTTCTTGCCACTTTGTAAATAAATAGTGTATCAGTATAGCGGCCGTTTGATTCCCATTGAGTAAGACAAATTCGTTTTTATCATCGCGCACAGCAATTCCAACTCTATCTGCGTCAGGATCGGAGGCCATCACTAAACCAGCTCCAATTTCCAGTGCTCTGGCAATTGCCATTTTTAAAGCTTCCGGTTCTTCAGGATTAGGTGATTTTACAGTTTCAAAATTCCCACTAACAACACTTTGTTCGGGAACATCAAACACCTTTTTAAAGCCAAACTCTTTTAAAGCCATTGGAATGAGTTTTACTCCAGTCCCATGTATAGGAGTATAAACAATTTTTATATCTTGATGCTTTCTAATAATTTCAGGTGATAAGCTTAACGATTTTACAGCAGCAACATATTTCTTGTCTATTTCTGCACCAATTGAGCTTTGCAAAGTCCTGTTGCCCTTAAAATTAACTTCATTAATATCAATAATCTTTTGAGCTTCAGCTACCACATTAACATCATGCGGATTGATTAATTGTCCGCCATCATCCCAATAAACTTTATATCCATTGTACTCCTTAGGATTGTGCGAAGCGGTAATCATAATCCCAATCTGAGCTTTCAGTGTTCGAATAGCAAAAGACAACTCAGGCGTTGGTTTTAATTCATCAAATAAATAAACCTTTATTCCATTTGCAGTCAGCACATCAGCAGTAATCTGCGCAAAAAAAGTATTATTATTCCTACAATCATAAGCAATCACAGCACTGATTTGATCCAAGTCAGGAAACATGCGCAAGGTATAATTAGCTAATCCCTGTGTTGCCATTCCCACGGTATATTTATTCATCCGATTGGTACCAACGCCCATTATACCGCGTAAACCACCTGTACCAAATTCTAAATCACGATAAAATGATTCGATTAATTCTTGTGGATTATTTTCTATCATTTGATTGATAGCATTTTTACTCTCAGCATCGTAATTTCCGTTTAACCAAACATTGGCTTTTTCTATAATTTCCGGATCAATATTTTTCTTTTCCATGAGCTAATTCTTGTATAAAAATCAGACGAATATGAACTGTTCCTCTGTTCATTGATTGTTTTCAAAATTAATATAAAAATAACGAATTCATAAGAGAAATCCACCTTTAATTTAAAGTTCGTCCATCAATTGATGACAACCCATTCTAAAATTAAATATCTTTGCAGACTATTTTCCACCAGAATTTTTGAATATGCATCACTTCTTAACTCAACTTCCTAAAGCAGAATTGCATAACCATTTAGATGGTTCACTTCGCATTGATACTATTTTAGATTTAGCAAAAAAGTATTCGATTAAATTACCTACTTTCAACCATAGTGATCTTAAAAAATTATTAATTAATGATGAAAATTGCAAAAATTTAAGCGAATATTTTATTCCTTTTGAGATTAGTTTATCCGTTTTACAAACCGAAGAAGCACTAGAACGAACAACGTTTGAACTTTTGGAAGATGTTCAAAAAGAAAATGTAAAATACCTCGAGATTCGATTCTCTCCTTTGTTGCATACAAAAGAAGGTTTAAGTCTTGATGCAATTGTGGAAGCTGTTCTTCGAGGTAAAAAGCAAGCCGAACATCTTTTAGGAATAAAAAGTGGGATAATTATTTGTGGTCTTCGTCACATTACTCCTAATCAAAATTATGAACTTGCTCAGTTAGCCGTAAAATATCAAAACAAAGGAGTCATTGCATTCGATTTGGCCGGAGAAGAATTTGGTCGACCTGCTTTGGATCATATTAAAGCATTCGATTATGCATTTCAACACCATTTAGCCCGTACAGTTCATGCTGGCGAAGCCGATGGAGCTCATTCTATTTACGATGCAATTCATGGTTTAAAAGCCAATCGTATCGGACATGGCACTCATCTTTTCCAAGACCAAAACTTATTGCAATTTATTCGAGATGAGCAAATTCCATTAGAAGTTTGTTTATCTTCAAATTTACAAACCAAGGCTGTTGCTTCACTAGAGAGTCATCCTGTTCAAGAGTATTTTAAGCAAAATATATTAATTACCTTAAATACGGATAGTTATTTAATTTCAGGAACCACACTTACCAAGGAATTTGAACTAGCCATAAAATATTATCAGTTTGGTAAAAAAGAGTTAGAACAACTTACCTTAAATTCTTTTCAGGCGGCTTTTCTTCCTTTCGATGAAAAACAAGATTTGATTCGTAATGTAAAAAACGAAATTCAACTTTTGAATGGTAATCATAAATAAAAGACTTTAGCAAACCAAATGATCGGATTCAAAATATAAAAAAGACAGCATGCAAATACCTAATTTCAAACTAGTTCCAAATCGTTTTTTCCTCATGGCAGGACCTTGTGTAGTTGAAAACGAGCAAATGCCGATGGAAATTGCGATTAAAATAAAGCAAATTACAGATAAATTAGGAATCCCATTTATTTTTAAAGCTTCGTATCGGAAAGCAAATAGATCACGTTTAGATTCTTTTGCCGGTATTGGAGACGAAAAAGCTTTAAATGTATTAAAGCAAGTTCACGAAACACTTGGTATCCCTGTTGTAACTGATATTCATAGTGCCGAAGAAGCTGCAATTGCCGCAAAATATGTCGATGTGCTGCAAATACCTGCTTTTTTATGCCGTCAAACCGATCTTTTAGTGGCTGCTGCAAAAACAAGAAAAACAGTCAATATTAAAAAAGGTCAGTTTTTATCAGCTGATTCTATGCGATTTGCTGTTGACAAAGTGCGAGAATCAGGGAATCAGAATATTATGCTAACGGAGCGTGGAACGATGCTGGGATATCAGGATTTAGTCATTGATTTTAGAGGTATTCCGATTATGCAAAAAAATCAAGTTCCTGTTATTTTGGATATTACACATTCTTTGCAACAACCCAATCAGATAAGCGGAGTTACTGGTGGTCAACCTGAAATGATAGAGACAATTGCAAAAGCAGGAATAGCTGCCGGAGTGGATGGTATTTTTATTGAAACACATCCAAATCCTGCTGTGGCATTATCGGATGGTGCTAATATGCTGAAATTAGATTATTTGGAAGATTTGCTCATAAAGCTTATTAAAGTTTATGAAGCTGTGCATTGATAAGTTTTTACCACTAAGAGGTACAAAGTTTTATAAATCTATTCTTTGAGCAATTGT
>JAGGUP010000045.1 GCA_021158405.1 Bacteroidales bacterium | reverse complement strand
CCTAGGGCAACGGCAATAATATATATCGGTCCTACCATTTTAAATCTTTAAAATTGTTGATATCCAATGAATTCTTCTCGCGATGTAAGTTCATCGCATAAACCAGCATTAAGGAAGTAACTCCTAAACCAATAACAATAGATGTTAGCACCAATGCTTGAGGTACTGGATCTACAATCTTATCGGCAGCTTCTGCTGGATTAATTACATCTAAAATCGGCGCAGCTTTTCCACGCACATATCCGATACTTACCATAACAATATTAATACCTGTATCGAAAATAGTGAAGCCCAGAATTATTTTAATCAAATTCTTTTGGCTCAATATTCCCCAAAGGCCTAATAGCATTAAGGCAAATCCTGTCGAAATAATTACATATTCCATAATTTAATTTTTTTCGTTTTGAGCATGTGAGATTGTTACCAAAATATTAGAAAGTTCTGCACCTACTTTAAGTCCAACAAAAGTGTATATTACAGGGATTACACCCGCACTAAACAAATCTCCTAGTTTACCTAATGGTAAAATTGTATTATCGAGGAAACCACCTGCTAAAACAATACCAAGAACCCCAATTAAAACAAAGGCAATACCTGAAATGGATTCAACCGTAGCGATTACTTTATGACTTATACCAAAATTAGGATTGGCCATAATCATTAGCAATACTCCTGAAGCGATAACTGCTCCTCCCTGGAAACCTCCACCAGGCGTTAAGTGTCCGTTGATGAAAATATAAATTCCAACCATAAAAATGATAGGCACAATAACTTGCGAAGCTGAATCGAGCAACTCACTAGTGATACGTACCGGACGATTTGGAATAAAATCTTCTTTACGAAATTTGAGGGCAAAACTGATAATGGCAGCTGCTAAGAATAAAATAGTAACCTCTCCCAAAGTATCTAAACCCCTATAAGTAACTACGATTGCAGTTACAAGGTTAGCGGCACCAACATCTTTAGCTCCATTTTCAGCATAATAATTGGCTGTTTTACTTAAAGTTTCATTTCCTTGATAAGCGTTAAACAAATCAAAAAAGATGAGTCCGACTCCAGCCAATAAAGCGATAATTAAAATTTTCTTAATCATTTCTTTGTCTGATTTTATTTAACACATAAAAGAATATCAAAGTAGTCAATCCACTTCCTATTGCAGCTTCGGTCATAGCAACATCGGGTGCTGCTAGGAGAAGAAAAATAACAGAAGCGAATAAACTAACCAATCCGGAAGCAATAATAGCAACCGGCAATTTTTCGTGGTGAATGGCTATATATCCGCCAATCAAACTCGCCACTCCTAAAACTATAGCTATTGCAATAAACATATTACTCTCCTTCTTTATTAATTTTTACTTTGCGAAGATGCGCTCTGCGCGATTCATCAATTTCCTGATGCTCTTTCCATTTATCGACTTTCGTAATCTTAGTAAGCGGCACTTTAATAAAATATGCTGCTCTAGCCAATATATGAGAAGAAACAGGGTTGGTGATTAACACGAAGATTATCAGCACCATAAATTTGCCAAACCAACCCGGAAAAATGAAAAACAAACCTAACAGCGACAACATTGTTCCCAATGTACTGGCTTTAGTTCCGGCTTGAATCCGATTGTAAACATCTGGCATACGAATAAGCCCGATCGATCCTAATAAAAGGAAAATCGAACCTCCGATAGCTATTGCTCCACCGATTATTTCCATCAAATTATTATCCATATTTTTTATTTTAAGACTAAAGACAAATGAATTTGCTTTAGCTTTTACATTATTTATTTACAACCCTCTTTCCAGATAACGTGCAACCACGATAACGCCAAGAAATCCCAGTATACCATAAACCAAAGCGACATCCATATAGATAATGCGATTGGTTAAAGCGGCAATAAAAGCGATTAAGGCAACACTTGAGACCGATATAACATCAAAGGCAACTATTCGGTCTGCACTACTGGGGCCCTTAATAAATCTTACCATTGATACAACAATACTCAATAGGGTAATTGATACTGCTATGGTGAGCATAATATTAACCATACATTACCTCCAGATATTTTTCGAATTTTTCAACAATCAAACGGGTACTCTCTTCTACATCATCCGACTGAACATCAATCCAATGAATAAAAAGCGAATCGTCCTCCAACTCAAGAGTAAAAGTTCCCGGAGTTAAAGTAATCGAGTTAGCCAAAATAACTCGGCCAATTTTAGATTTTAATTTTGTCTTCACTTCAACGATACCCGGATTGATTGGTAAGCTTGGCGATAATACTCTTCGAGCAACATCGAAATTAGCTTTAATCAACTCCCAGAGAAAGGTGAATAAAAACATAAATGAATACAAAATGGCTTTAGGTGATAAGCTTAAATTGCTAAATACTTCGCACTTTCCGCAAAGCAATAAAGGCAATATCAGACTAATCCCTAAGCCAAGCAACATGATCTCTATCTTAAGCGAGTTATTGAGTAACAGCCAGATAACAAAGAGCATGATGAACATGATTAGATAATTTTTCCACTTCATATTTTTGTGAAATTAATTTTAATTATTCCTTCATTTGAAAGTGACAAAGCTATCTTTAAAGGACGGGGCTGCCAACAATTCAAGCTGTGAATGAAACTTGTTTTATATAATAAAATAGTGATAAATTATGTAACATCTAAGCTCATATAACAGAACCCATGTTCTTCAATTATATATAACAGATTATTAAATAATTGATATAAATCAGTTTTTTTAAGAAAGTTTTATTCCAATTATGTATTTTTGCAGTCGTATTCAATAAAATCAATGGGAAATTCGGAGAATCAACTTCACTGTTTAGATTGTGCTAATAAAGCGGAATGTTTTAGCCACTTATCGAAAAATGAACTTACGAAAGTCACCGACTCAAAGGTGAGTATCTACTACAATAAAGGAGAGATAATTCGAAAGCAAGGCACTTTTGTTTCGAGTATTTTGTTTGTAAAAAAAGGAATAACAAAGATTTACAAAGAATTTGATCATGCTGAAAATGTTAGCATTGTGGATTTTAGAAAACCAGGCCAATTAATTGGTCTTCCCGATATTTTCACGGCCAGCATAATTCAATATTCCGTATCGGCGCTAACAGATTGTGAAGTCTGCTCAATCGATATTCGCCTTTTTGAAAAATTACTCACAGAAAATGGTGGTTTTGCCGTTGGTGTTATTAAATCGATCAATAATCAAACGAGTAATACAATCGATTTTCATATTCAAAACAATTACAAACAACTTCATGGAAGAATTGCTCACGCCCTTTTGGTTCTTTCCAAGAATGTTTTTGAATCAGATGTTTTTAATGTTCCCTTTACACGTCGTGATTTTGCAGAATTCACCAATATGAGTTCTATGAGTGTTGTTCGAATATTAAAAATATTTCGAAGCGACAAATTGATCGAAATGAAAGACGGATTAATTACTCTTCTTGATAAGGCTAAACTTGAACATATTAGTAGAGTTGGTTAAGTGTTTGATTTGTTTAATTGAATCAGCAAAAAATAGGATTAACTGGATGATACCAGTTTAAGAAATAAACTCTTTTTCTAAAAAAGTTTTTAATTGATGCGTGGCCACGTGATTAATAATTACGCCTCTCTTGGAATAAGAAATATTTCCAGTTTCTTCCGATACTATCAAAGCTAAAGCATCTGTTTGTTCTGTAATTCCAACTGCAGCACGATGTCTTAAGCCCAATGCAACATCTATTCTGTTGCTTTTTGAAACCGGTAAAATACAACGAGCAGCTACAATTTTATTTTCTCTAATAATAACAGCACCATCGTGTAAAGGGCTATTTTTAAAAAATAAACTTTCAATTAACCCTGAAGAAATATCAGAAGTAAATTGCTCTCCAGTATCTATTATTTGTCTCAAATCATGTTTTTTACTCAAAACCAGTAAAGCACCTGTTTTTGAATCGGATAAATGCCTAATCGCCATAATAATTTTATCCACATCTAGAGAACTTTCTGCGCTATTCATTTTCCCAAACAGAAACCGAACTCGCTTAGGCATAGATTCTAAAAATGCAGGCGATCCAAAAAATAATAGAAACTGCCTAATCTCAGGTTGAAAAACAATAAGTAATGCGATAAACCCAACGCCAATGAAAGCACCCAAAATCTCACTTAAAAGCTCCATTTGCATCGCAACAACCAATCGCCAGATAAAGTAGATGGCTGCAATGCCAATAAACAAATTGATAGCTACTGTCCCTCTAATCAATCGATAGATCTCATAAATTAAAATAGCCACCAGAAAAATATCTAAAAGATCAAGGAAACCAATTTGAATAAAAGCTAAATTCGATAAATACATGACTAAGTTTAAAATTGCTTATACTTCAAAAACAAAGATATAGTTTCACGTGCTTCAAGCGCATCGTGAACACGTAAAACAGAAACTCCATTTAAAAGAGCCAGGGTATTTAGTACAGTGGTTCCATTCAAAGCCTTTTGCGGATCCATTTCCAGATATTTAAATATCATCGACTTACGCGATAAACCCACCAAAATCGGCCAATTAAAATGTTTAAATTGCTCCAATCCATTCAATAACTGATAATTTTGATCGAGTGTTTTTCCAAAACCAAAACCGGGATCGAGTAAAATATGCTTAACACCGGCATCAGTCAACAATTCCAGTTGTTTCTCAAAAAAGCTATTAATACCGTTAAGCACATTCCCCTCAACAGGATTTTGTTGCATATTTTCAGGAGTCCCCTGAATATGCATTAAAACATAGGCCATCTTATTTTTTGCCACAACATCAAAAATTTGGGCATCTATTGTTCCTCCCGAAATATCATTAATCATTTCCGCTCCATAATCAGCAGCTTGCTGTGCCGTAGTAGAATGATAGGTATCAATTGAAATAATAATTTCCGGATATTCTTTCCGTAACAATTTCAAAGGCCTTTCCAATTGCTTCCATTCTTCTGCCTGATCAATTATCCGACTTCCCGGTTTAGTAGACGCAGCACCAATATCCAAAATGGCAGCTCCTTCATTTATTAATTCCTTCGCTTTAACCAAAAAGAAATCATCTTTCAAATTTTGTCCACCATCATAAAAGGAATCTGGTGTTAAATTAAGAATACCCATTATCTTGGGTTCTTTAAGATCCAAAACTTTTCCTCTACAATTGAGGATTCGATTTTCAGAAAAAGCTGTACTTTTACCCGACATTTAGCGTTATAATTTAGCACAAAAGTAAGGGATAATTATATATGACAAAAACAAAACAGCAGTTCGAGGAAGCTATAGATAAATGCAGAAGCGTATTTTTAGACAAAATGCAGGATTATGGAACTGCTTGGCGCATTCTTCGTCCTAGCTCACTAACCGACCAAATATACATCAAAGCCAACCGGATTAGAAGCATCCAAATTAAAGGAGAAGCTAAGGTTAATGAAGGGATAGAAGATGAATTTATTGCTATTGTAAATTACTCTGTAATGGCTATTATTCAGCTTGAAAAAGGACTTGCTATTGAGGGCGATGACCTTTCTAAAAAAGAAATTGAAAAACTTTATAATCACCATATTTACGCTTCCCAATCTTTGATGGAAAATAAAAATCATGATTATGACGAAGCATGGCGAAATATGCGTATCAGTTCGCTTGATGATATTATTCTAATGAAACTTCTTCGTGTAAAACAAATTGAAGATAACCAAGGAAAAACAACTGTTTCTGAAGGCTTAGAAGCCAATTATCAAGATATGATAAATTACGCTTTATTTGCACTAATTAAAATGGCGGAAGAAGAGCAAAATTAAATTTGACTTACTTTCAAAGGTCTATTACGATACCTATTTTAGCAAATCCTAATTAACTAATTAAGAAATAGAATCACTACTGTCCGATAGAAATGAAAACAAAGCAGGAAAAAATAAAAATTGCAGCCCTCTATTTCGGGCAAATGTATTTTGGGCTAAAGCCCATTTTACTGCCGGCAATGATTAGCTCCGTGCTTAAGCACGGAACTAATGAAACAAAGCCATTCCTGGGCTTTAGCCCAAATAATATAGTTTTTACCGGACATTATTGAATATGAAAACACTAATTACATTAAGTCGATCTATTTTAGCCTTAGTTTTTTTATTTTCAGGCTTTGTCAAAGGAGTTGATCCCCTTGGCACAGCTTACAAAATAGAAGATTATTTAATCGCCTATGGAATGGATTGGGCTTTGCCCATAAGTCTGATTATTGCCTTTTGTTTAATTGCACTAGAAATGAGTCTGGGAATCCTGCTCGCATTTAATATATTACCAAAATTTACTCGTGGAGCAATGGCCGGCCTTATGTTCTTTTTCACCTTTGTAACCTTATACGATGCACTTTATAATCCTGTACCTGATTGTGGCTGTTTTGGCGATGCTTTAGTAATTACCAATTGGCAAACTTTTTATAAAAACATTTTGTTGGACGTATTAATCTTGGCTTTATTCTTTAATCACCCAAAAAAAGTCAAAGTAAGAAAACATCTAAGTTGGGGCTTGGCGGTTTTTATCCTATTCCTAAGCTTTTCTTTTTATAACCTTCGTCACTTACCAATGATCGATTTTCGATTTTGGAAAGTGGGCTCACAAGTATATAATAACAAGCAGAAATCTATTGAGCTTTATCTTACATTTAAAAATAAAAACACAGGCGAACTGCATGAATTTTTATCTCCAAATTATCCCTATCAAGACAAAGAATGGAATGCAAATTGGGAATTTGTAAGTTCACGTGAGTATAGCCCTGAACAGAATGCTCAAAGCCTTATGATTTTTGATATCGAAGGAATAGATGTTACCAATGAAGTTTTGGGAGTTCAAGGAAAAAGCTTCCTTTTAATTTCCCACGATTTAAACGCGATCAGTAAAAAAAATGTGCAAAAAATAAAAACCTTTATTCAAATAGCGGAGGATGAAAACTTAAGCATAGCAATCATTACAGCTTCCCTTGGCAATAAGATTTTCAATTTTTCAAACCAAAACACGATCGATATTCCCTTCTTTTTAGCTGATGATATCGACTTAAAAACCATTATCAGAAGCAATCCGGGATTAATTCTCTTGGAAAACGGAAAAGTCATAAAAAAATGGGCTTCAGCTGATATCCCCAGCTCCTCCGATAATATCTACGACTAGATTTTGGTTGATATTTCGTATCCAAAGATTGATCCTCAGGCGAAATTTTAATGAATTAGCATTGTCATAAACATCCATTATTCATATATTTATTGACTTTAAAAAAGAAAATAAATGCTGCTCCCAAAGGGATGCCAATGGCACAACGCACCAAAACACAAAATATCACCAAAAAAAATAAGCCCCAATTCCTTTAAACCCAAATGGATTTGGAAGTGGCATAAAACAGACTTCAAACTAACTTTCCCTTTGGTAAATTTTGATGATTTAGTGATTTGGTGGTGAAAATATTGTAAGCATTGCTTCATTGAAGACTACTTAGTTTTACCTTAAAAAATCAATAATTCTAGCATGAAAATCAGTCCCCGATTCAAATAAATCAATGTATCTTTGCAATCGAAAAATATAATATAAAAATACTGAATTATGAGAAGAAATATAGTTGCCGGAAACTGGAAAATGAACAAAACTTTTGAAGAAGCTGACGATTTATTGTTCAGCATTGCTGAACCACTTCAAAAATTGGATTTAGACACAAGCCAAGTAATTCTTTGTCCTCCAGTATTGTATGCTGAAATGTTTACAGATATTGCTTTGGAAAACAACTTTTCTGTTGGCGCACAAAACTGCTCAAATAAAGAATCCGGAGCTTATACTGGCGAAATTTCTGCAGCCATGCTTAAATCCATGGATATAGAATACTGTTTAGTTGGCCATTCTGAGCGTCGTAAATATTTTGGTGAAGATTCAAAAATGCTAGCCGAGAAAGTAGATTTATTGCTTGATAATGAAATCAATCCTATTTTTTGCTGTGGTGAAGTATTAGAAGATCGCGAAGCCAATAATCATTTTGACGTCGTAGGAAAACAGATTTTTGAAGGCATATTTCATTTAAACGCAGAAGAATTAGACAATGTAATTATTGCTTATGAACCTGTATGGGCAATAGGTACAGGTAAAACTGCAAGTCCGGCTCAAGCGCAAGAAATGCATGCTTTTATTCGTAATCTTATTGCCAAAAAATACAATCAAGAAGTAGCAGATAATATGTCAATATTATACGGCGGCAGTTGTAATGCAAAAAATGCCAAAGAACTATTTGCATTAAAAGATGTTGATGGTGGATTAATTGGTGGAGCTTCTCTAAAAGCAGAAGACTTCCTTGCAATTATTCAAAGTTTTTAAGTGAAAACTTTTTTACCGCAAAGAGCGCTAAGAAAATGCGCAAAGGTCGCAAAGTCTTAATTATCAAACACAAATAACATTGCGTACTTTGCGAAGTACTTCGCGACCTTTGCGTTTAAATTAACCTACACTTATTTGTTTACAAATATAGAGCAACATTAAAGCAAAGCCCATGAATTACATCGAAATAAAATTCTCCATCCAGCCACAAACTCCTTTTCAGGATATTTTAATTGCCCAATTGGCTGAAATTGGATTTGAGAGTTTTGAAGAATCCAAAAATGGTTTGCTTGCCTATATTCAAGAACCCCTTTTTAATGAAAAGGAACTAAATAATTTAAGTCTCCTGAATAATGATTTGGTTAAAATAAAATACTCCACCAAGCAAATCCAAGATCAAAACTGGAATGCTCTTTGGGAGAGTAATTACGATTCGGTTTTAATTGACAATCGCTGTTATATTCGTGCTCCTTTTCATCCCACAAAACCAGAGTTTGAGTTTGAGATTTTAATTGAGCCTCAAATGTCTTTTGGGACGGCTCATCATGAAACGACTTCCAATATGATTTCGCTTTTATTAAAAGAGGATGTTAAAGGCAAATCATTCCTCGATATGGGCTGTGGAACTGGCGTACTTGCCATCTTAGCACATAAAAAAGGAGCATCTCCGGTTTGCGCTATCGATAATGATGAATGGGCTTATCGTAATTCGATTGACAATGTTGCAAAAAATAATACAAATAATATTAAAGTTCAAATGGGTGATGCCACTCTATTAGTTGGCAAAACTTACGACCTAATTTTCGCTAATATCAATAAAAACATACTTCTGGCTGATATGGAAATTTATTCCAAAAACTTAAACAAAAATGGAAAATTATTTGTGAGTGGTTTTTATCTTAACGATCTTGTAGATATTCAAAATAAAGCTAAGCAATGCGGACTTCTTTATATCACCCATATAGTTAAAAACGAATGGGTCGCCGCTAATTTTACAAAGATTTAGATATCCCCTTTTTTCTAATTTTCTTTATTTTAATATTTGCGTTAATCGACAAATATTATGCTAGCATATATTTTCTTTCCTAAATTCTTCAATTTCATTTCATAAAATTTGTTAAGATATCGATTTATTTTATACTTTTGACTAACCAAACATAAACTTACACCATATTGTTTACTATTTTAAATAATACGTTAAGTTATAAGTAAGTGTTTAATGCTTATTTAAAGCAAGGAAATTATCTATTTATTAACTAATATTCAATTAATTATGAGAAAAATTATTTTAATGCTCACTTTGATTAGCTTTTTTGGCTTTCAAAGTGCATTTGCCCAAACTACTGTAAATGGTACAGTTACTAGTGCAGATGATGGCGGCACACTTCCGGGTGTATCGGTAATTATTGAAGGCACTAGCTTGGGTACTACCACTGATATGGATGGAAAATACTCCATAAGCGTTCCTGACGGAACAAAAGCGCTTGTTTTTAGTTTTGTCGGAATGCAAAAACAAACTATTGCTTTTACAGGCCAGACTCAAATTGACGTTGCTTTAGCTACATCTGCCGAACTTCTTGATGAAGTTGTAGTAGTTGGCTACGGTATAACAACTAAACAGTCTTTTACTGGTACAGTAAAAACGATTAAAGCTGAAGAATTACAAGCAAAATCTGTTTCAAACGTTTCTCAAGCTTTAGCTGGTGAAGTAGCCGGTGTTCAGGTTATTAATACATCAGGACAGCCTGGAACTGTATCAACAGTTCGAATTAGGGGTTTTGGTTCTGTTAATGGTAACAGAAGTCCTCTTTATGTAGTTGACGGAGTTCCTTTTTCTGGAAGTATTAATTCTATTAATCCTGCCGATATTGCAGCTACTACTGTATTGAAAGATGCAACAGCTACAGCAATTTATGGAGCACGTGGTGCAAATGGTGTTATTTTAATTACAACCAAAAAAGGTAGCTACGGATCTTCTTCAATTGAAGTTGATATTAAAAAAGGTGTTAACGTAAGTTCGTTACCTCGTTACGAAACTTTTAAATCTCCTGAAGAATACATTGCTTTAAGTTGGGAAGCTATGTTTAACAAAGGTACTGCCCTTGGAAATAGTGATCCTGCTGCTTATGCAAACGAGAACTTATTCTCTGGTTCAGGTATCGACCCAAAATACAATATGTGGAATGTTGCTGATGTGTCAGAATTAATTGACCCTGCTACAGGATTAGTTAGATCTGGCGTTGCAAGAAAATACAGTCCTGAATATTGGGGTGATTATGGTTTCCAAGCCTCTCAAAGAGACGAAGCAAACGTAACTATGAGTGGCGGAAGTGATAAAACAAAATATTTCTCTTCATTTGGTTATTTAAATGATGTTGGATATATTATTAACTCTAACTACAAACGTTATTCAACAAGACTTAATGTTACTCACGAAGTGAAGCCTTGGTTAACAGGATCTGCTAATTTAGGTTATAGTTTGTCAGAAACTGAGAATAATGGACAAGAATCAAATTCGAATAGTATTTTTTGGTTCGTTGATAACCTTCCTCCTATTTTCCCTTTATACTTAAGAGATGAGGCTGGTAATATTATAGAAGATCCAGTTTATGGTGGAAATCAATATGATTATGGTGTTGGTAGAGCTTTTGGTGCATTAACCAATTCAATTGCTGATGCTACATTCAATAGCAATAAAACCAAAAGACATGAATTAAACGGAAACTTTGCATTCAATATTAAATTTACTAAAGATTTAACTTTAGAAAATAGATTTGGTATGCAATATTATATGAACAGATATACCAACCTTAACAATCCATTTTATGGATCAGCTGCCGGTCAAGGAGGTTCTGTTTGGAGAAGCGATTCTGAATTATTATCAATGAATATGCTGTCTTTATTACGTTACAAAAAATCAATTGGCGATCATAACTTCGAAGTACTTGCTGCCCATGAAGCTAATTCCTGGGAACAAAAAAGAAATACAGCTAGTATGGAAAAAATGGTTCATCCTGATATCGATGATTTAAACAACTTTGTTATTGTTTCTTCTCCTCCATCTTCTTGGACAGACAAATCAAGCTTAGAAAGTTATTTTGGACAAGTTAACTATAATTATAATCAAACTTATTACCTATCTGGATCTGTTAGACGCGATGGTACTTCAAGATTTGTTAATAATAAATGGGATACTTTCGGTTCCTTAGGTTTATCTTGGATTATAAGTAAAGAATCTTTTATGGCTAACTTGGACTTTATTGATTTCTTAAAATTAAAAGCAAGTTATGGTCTTGTAGGTGAACAAGCTGGAGTTGGTTTTTACCCTGGCTACAATACTTTCAATGTTAGTAATTTAAATGATCAAATTTCCATTTCTCCTAGAGATATCGGAAATCCTGATCTTACTTGGGAAGTAGCAAAAATGTTCCAAACAGGAGTTGAATTCTTCTTAGGAAACTATTTTGAAGGTGCTATTGATTATTATATTAAGAATACAGATAACTTACTGTTCGACAGCCGTGTTGGTCCTTCAGTAGGATACGCCATTATTACTGTTAACGATGGTATGTTAAGAAATAGCGGTTTAGAATTTGATTTCACTTCTCATCTTATTAATAAGAGCAATTTCAAATTAGACTTTACTATTAATGGTGAATTCTTGAAAAATGAACTTACAGCAATGCCTATTGACCCTGCTACAGGAGAACAAAAAGTGATTGATATTTCAGGGCGTTATGGTCGTGGTGTAGGTCATTCCCTTTACGATTTTTATCTTAGAGAATGGGCCGGTGTCGATCCTGCTGATGGTTTAGCAATGTGGTATGTTAATTATTTCGATGAAAATGGAAATGGTCTATTCGAAAGTGGCGAAGCCATTTCTTCTCTTACTGAATATCAAAAAGAAAATCCTGATAATGCTATCAGCACTACCGTTACTAAATCGTATGCTGAAGCTACTCAAAAGTATAATGGAAAATCTGCTATTCCAAAGCTTAGAGGTGCATTTAGATTACATGCTACTGTTCAAAACTTTGATTTATCAGCTCAGTTCTTATATAGCTTAGGTGGATATGCTTACGATGGTGCTTATGCAACATTGATGCACAACCGTGTAGTTGCTAATAACAATTGGTCCGTTGACATTTTAGACAGATGGCAAAACCCTGGTGACATTACAGATGTTCCAAAACTTTCCAGCAATTATGATAACCTTAATGTAAACAGTTCTTCTACAAGATTCCTTACATCTTCAGATTACTTAGCATTAAATAACCTTAAACTTAATTATGCTGTACCAAGTCGTTTTGCTAAAAAAATTGGTTTAGCTAATGTTAATATTTGGGTTTCAGGAGATAACTTATTCTTATTAACTACCAGAAAAGGATTTAACCCCTCTACTGCAGAAACAGGTAGTTCAGATATGTATAGATATTCTCCTCTTACTACATATACTGCAGGTGTTAGAGTTAAATTTTAATTTAAAAAATTAAATAATTATGAAAAAATTATATATTTTATCTTTTGCAGCTCTGCTACTTTTTGGTACTGGTGGTTGTAAAAAGGACTTTTTAGAAGTTCAGCCTACGGCGTTCTTGACCGCAGAGCAAATACAAGAAGCTAGTGTTCATAATCCTGCTGTTGTTGCAGGTAGTATAGCTGGTATTTATACCCTTATGTTTGAAACAGGTACTGGAGGAACAACCGGTCATGACGATTTTGGTCAAAAAGGTTATGATATCTATAGCGATTTCCTTTGTGGAGATTTAGCTCTATCAACTAGTACCTATGGATGGTACAGAACTATTACGCAGTTCCAAACTACTCAAGATTTTACTTATCAAGACAATTATCAGGTTTGGAGATACTACTATAGAATTATTAGATCTGCTAACTCTGTAATTGACGCCTTAGGTGGAAACGATTTTACTCCTGAAACTGTTGTAAATCAAGAATTAATGGGACAAGCGTTAACCATGAGAGCTTATGGTTATTATTACTTAGCGCAATTCTTTCAAAATGCATATGATCCGGCAGAAGAAATTCTTCCAATCTATACAGATCCTGTCCAACCAAATCAGCCTAAAAGCTCAGCTGCAGATGTTTATGCTCTAATTATTAAAGACTTAACTCAGGCAGTTACTTTATTAGATACGTATACGAGACCTACTAAGACTGAAGTAAACAAATATGTTGCTGAAGGATTGCTAGCCTATACTTATGGTGCAATGGGAAATTATGCAGCTTGTAAAACTACTTCTGCCGATATTATCAACAATGGAGGATTCACTTTAATGAATGCTGACGAAGTAGTTTATAGTTCTGATGGCGATCCTGTTGGAGGTTTTAATGATATTAATATTATCTCCGGATGGATGTGGGGTGTAGATTTAACTTCTGACAATGGTCTTGATCTAGTTTCTTGGTGGGGTCAAATGGACCGCTATACCTATAGTTATCAATGGGCTGGTGATATAAAAACTTTGGATGAAGGACTTTATGATGCTATTCCTGATAACGATGTTAGAAAAGGACAATTTTATCCAGATCCAGCTTCTTCTTACTATTTAGCTCCTTTGTATAAATTTTATGATCCCGCTCGCATAATTGGTGGTCAAAGAACTGTAACAACAGATTATTGGTATATGCGTGTAGCTGAATTTTATTTACTTCATGCTGAAGCTGCTGCTAATAGTGGTGACGAAGCTGCGGCTAAAACCAGCTTGAAATTCTTATTAGATCAGCGTTTGGATGACACATCCTATGTGGATGCATTATCTGGACAAGCTTTAATAGATGAAATCTATCTTCAAACAAGAATTGAATTGTTTGCTGAAGGTAAAAGTTATTTAGCTATGAAGCGTAATAAAGCAACAATCGTACGTGGAGCAAATCATTTATCAAATGTAGGAGTAGCTATTCCTTACAATGATACTCGATTGACTTTTGAAATTCCACAAAGTGAAATACAAAATAATCCATATATTAATAATTAATTGGAATGTAGGACTAAATCATCTTTCAGGATGATTTAGTCCTACTCAATTACTTTTTTAAAAAATTAAATTATGAAAAAAATAACCTATTTATTATTGATTACAATCGCAATGTTTGTATTCAATGGTTGTACGGATAAAGTTGATGCGACAAAAGACCTCAATCTCGTTTCTTTTGAAGTCCGCACTCCAACAATAATAGTAGAAAAAGATGGATCTACTGATACAGATATCCATGTATATACTACACAAACAACAAGTTCTGACAGAACTTTCGGTGTTGAAGTTGTTGAAGCTTTAACTACAGTAAGTGCTGACGCTTATTCTGTTCCTACAACAATAACTGTACCTGCAAATACAAATGATGGAACATTAACAGTTACTGTATCTGATAATAATCTTGGAGTTGATCCAGTAACCTTAGGATTACGAGTTACTGCCGCTGCAGATTTATTTGTAGGAAACGAAGCAAGTTTAAATATTCAAAAACATTGTACACTCGATATTAATGATTTCGTTGGTGCATACAGTGGAACTGCTGGAAGCGGCGATCCAACTGAAGTTGTTACTTCATTAGACGGCAGTGGTAATTTACAAATTACTGGAATTGCAGTAGGTTGGATGGAAAACTATTGGGGTGAAGTCATTACTTCAATGGCAACTTTGCCAATGGATGTAGACCTTGAAACAGGTGATTTTACAATTGCTCTAGCTCCTTATATGGAAACAACTTGGGACGGTTCTCCACAACCTGGTTATAGTTTATCTGCCACAGGTAATTTAAATGCATGTTCAGGTACCATGTACTTGTACTATGATTTAGTTCAAGCAGGTCAGGGTTTTGTTGGTTATTATGTTTACCAGAGTTCATTTACTGAGGTAATAACTATTAACTAATCTTTTTGGAGATTAATTAATAGAATATTATTTTCTTAAAAATAAAAGGTTCGGATATTCATTTATTCGAGCCTTTTTTATAATTAAATATTTGTTTATCGTTGTGCTAAACTTTAGGGAGAAGGTTTCCGTTTTGCTGATCTAAAAAGATTGAATCTACCTTTAAACAGAAACGGTACTAACCATAAAGGATCTATTATTAATGATCTTTGGGAAGTCCCAGCTGATGATTCAAGATGGCAATTAGTAATTCCTCAGGCAGAAATGGATGCTAACCCTAATATGGTACAAAACTAATACCAACTCATAATTTCCTAAAAGGGGCTGCTCTAATAAGCAGCCTCTTTT
>JAGGUP010000054.1 GCA_021158405.1 Bacteroidales bacterium | reverse complement strand
TCTGTCAAAGCGGCTAATACATCAATAATAATTTGCCAAATACGCTCAGCAACTGTTAGTTGAATTGTTTCGGCCTTTGTATTACGAAACAATTCGCCTAATGATTCATAATCTGTGAATCTTTTAGCCACCGCCAGCAAATTATATTGTAACATACAAATTGTTGTAGTTGCAATTTGAGCATCAAAGTCTTGTGATTGAGATTTACCTAAACCTAAATATTGCTTAGCTTCTTTGAAGAAAACTTCAATAGACCATCGGATTGAATAAATTTTATAGGCTTGCTCAAAATTTAATTTCAAATCAGTTGTCAACAATAAATGCCATTTTCCTTTACGTGATGTTTTGCTAAAGAACAACTTAACTGGTATTTCATTGAAATTTACTAATACTTCGCTGTAATAAGAAGCCAATTGTTTTGATCGTTTTATCTTTTTTGCTTTTCGTTGATAATCAACGATTTCTTTAGCCGTAAGCTTTTTTCCATTAAATAAATATCTTGTTTTACCCATTTTTGCCATACCAAGAAGATGAACTCCGATGCGACGTGTTTTTATAAATTTCACCAATTCAAAGCATGTAAACCAACTATCAACCAACACATAATCAAATCGTAGCCCGTTAGCAATAGCTGTTCTAATCATCTTTATCATGCTTTGTATTTTGGTCGTAAAATATTCTTCTTTACGTTGGTAAGACACCGAATTTTTATAGCGAAATTTGAAGAAACGCTCTTTCAACTGTTTGTTAGACAATCCGTAAGGCTTTTTCTTATTTTTTCCTCGCTCTCCATGCAATGAAAAGTCTAATGCGAAAAAACTTTTGCCATCGTGATAACCCATAAATAAACCTTTGAATGCCAATATGCTTTGATGGGTTACATGTGAAAATACTTTGCCAATCAATTCTGTTCGCCTACCTGTTTTTGGTAAATCCGAATCATCTACAATAAGGCAACGGGGCGATTTATTCTCTATATCATTGCTTTTGCTTGATGTTTTCCCAATCAATTGCATTGATAATTTGTAGGATATTTTTCTCCAGGGAATCAAACTATCATTCAAAAGTCTGTAGAAAACATCTTTACCACAACTAAATGTTCCATACAGAGAAGAATTTTTATAATGCCATGCATTTTGTATGTCAAAAAATGGAAACAGGATAATAAGCAGAAACTTGTTGATATTCTTATACTCATTATTGCTTTTACTCAAAAGTCAAATTTGCTTTTCTGATAATGGCAAAGAACTTAAAACTGTTAAAATCGTATTTATTGCTTTTTCACTTGAAGTAAAAAAGTCTTTTACCTCTGAAACTATTGTTGTACTTTTGTTTTGCAGCATATTATTTATTGTTTGTTTTTCAAAACAAAGTTACTGAATTTCAGTAACTTGACAAATTAATATGCTGCTATTTTTCTAATTATCAACACTTTAATGAGCTTGCGAAAGCTGAGTCATTTTTAATTATTATTCGCTCATAAAAAAAACAGCTTAAGATGGAAAATAATTTTAATATCATTCTTGAAAAACAGTCAGCATTTTTTGCAAGCAATCAATCAAAAAACACCCAATTTAGAATTGAGCAACTGAAAAAATTGATTCGCGTTTTAAAAGCGAATGAACAACTTTTAAACGAAGCAGTTTATAAGGATTTTAAGAAATCGGCTTTTGAAACTTACGAAACAGAACTTGCCATTATCTATAGCGAAATAAAGATTGCTATCAGAAAATTAAGCCATTGGGCCAAAATGAAGAGCGTAGGAAGTGGATTGAGCAATTTCCCGGGGAAAAGCTATATCATTCCGGAACCTTATGGAAATGTTTTGGTCATTGGAGCCTGGAATTATCCTTATCATCTCTCCATTTTACCGGCAGTATCCGCTTTGGCAGCTGGAAATACAGTAATTATTAAGCCAAGTGAGTTATCTCTAAATGCCTCACAAGCAATGGCTAAAATAATAAACGAAAATTTTGATGAGGGAATTCTGCATGTAATAGAAGGTGGAGTGGAAGAAACCACAACTTTGCTAAAGCATTCTTTCGATTTTATTTTCTATACAGGAGGCGAAGTCGTTGGAAAAATAATAATGAAAGCAGCTTCTGAAAATTTAACTCCTCTTGCTTTAGAACTTGGAGGGAAAAGTCCTACAATAATTGAAAAAGACGCCAATATTAAAATGGCCGCTAAACGCATCGTGTGGGGGAAATTTTTAAACGGTGGTCAGACTTGTGTTGCACCAGACTATCTTCTTGTTGATCAATCGATTAAAGAAAAGTTAATTGATGAAATAAGAAATCAGATTAAATTGATTCATGGAGAAAACCCCTTATTTAGTGAGGCCTTTGTCCGTATTATCAATCCAAGACATTTTCAGCGTTTAATAAGTTTATTAGATAAAGAAAAGATTGTTATTGGTGGTAATACTTGTGAAAATGAATTATACATCGAACCTACAGTTCTTGATAATGTAAGCTTTGATGACAAAGTAATGCAAGAAGAAATTTTTGGCCCTATTTTACCTATAATTACTTATGAAAACCTTGATTGGGCAATAGCTCAGATTAAAAGTCGACCTAAACCACTAGCACTCTATCTTTTTTCAAACACAGCTAAAGTGCAACAGAAAGTGCTTCAAGAAGTTTCTTTTGGTGGAGGTACTATTAATGATGTAATTATGCATTTGGCAAATGACAAATTGCCCTTTGGTGGTGTTGGAAGTTCCGGCATGGGAAATTATCATGGAAAATATGGGTTTACAACTTTTTCGCATCAAAAAGCAATCATCAAAAAAACAAACTGGTTCGAACCTTGGTTTAAATATCCTCCTTATACCAAAGGAAAACTAGAATTAATACGCAAAATATTAGGTTAAATACTATTTAAAAATGGCAATTAAAGCAAAAAAATACGAAAAGAAAGAAGAAATCCTCAATATAGCAACGCACGGAATTGGCTTCTTATTGAGTGTTGCCGCATTGGTATTACTTGTGATTTTTTCAAGTATTTACGGAAATGCTTGGCATATTGTGAGTTACAGCATATATGGCACAAGTCTGGTCGTTTTATATCTAGCCTCTACCCTATTTCATTGGTCTACAAAACCTAAGCGAAGAAAAAGACTTAATGTTTTTGATCATGCTTCTATCTATCTGCTAATCGCCGGAACTTATACTCCTTTGCTGTTGGTTACTTTACACGGCCCTTGGGGCTGGAGTTTATTTGGAGTGGTTTGGGGAATGGCTATTTTAGGCATTGTTCTCAAATTTTTCTTTACCGGCCGATACAACAAAATAAGTACGCTTGCTTATGTTGTGATGGGTTGGGTAGTTATTATCGCCTTAAAACCTTTGATAGCAAACCTAAGTACGCCTGGTTTGATTTGGCTTGGCATTGGTGGACTTAGTTATTCCATTGGTGCTATTTTCTATCTGTGGAATAAATTTCCTTACAATCATGCTATTTTCCATCTCTTTGTTTTAGGTGGTAGTATTGCTCATTTTGTAACTATATTCCGGTATGTTTTACCATAAAAAGGGAATAAATTAACCATCAATCGTAAACTTCTGCCTGCTTGTTCGTATATTTGTCTACATTAGCTAGTCAATTTTAAACGAATAATCTGTTGCTATGTCCAAAAAATTTGGAACTTTTGCCGGTGTTTTCACACCCTCAATTCTTACCATACTAGGTGTAATTATGTATTTACGTTTAGGCTGGGTAGTTGGTCAGGCCGGACTTTACGCCACTATTGGCCTTATACTCCTTGCCCATGTTATTAGTATTTCAACAGGGTTAAGCCTCTCTTCCATAGCAACTGATAAAAAAATTAAAACAGGCGGTATTTATTATATGCTATCGCGAAGTTTAGGCTTGCCAATTGGCGGTGCTATTGGTATTACTTTGTTTGTTGGAACTGCTTTTAGCATTGCTCTTTATGTGGTTGGTTTTGTCGAAAATTTTATAAGCATAGAGCCCATTTCCAATTTCTTAGGGATGCAAGGTGGCGTGAACGATACGCGTATTATCGGAACAATTGTAATACTTACTTTAGTCATCCTTGCTTATATTTCAACTTCCATTGCGATAAAAGCTCAGTTTTTCATTTTAGGAGCAATTGCACTTTCACTCCTTAGTGTTATTATCGGCATTTTTAATCAACCCGAAACACAAGAAATAGTTCCTAGTTTAAATGCAGCAGCAGAAGCTCCAAGCCTCATCGTAATTTTTGCAATATTTTTTCCGGCTGTAACGGGTTTTACGGCAGGTGTGGCTATGTCAGGCGATTTAAAATCACCAAAAACATCTATTCCATTCGGGACCTTAGCTGCTATTGGCGTTGGATTGATTATTTATATCGTACTCGCCATATTCTTTGCTTTATATGTGGATCACGATCTATTAATAAACGATACTAACTTCTTGCTTAAAATTGCGTGGTTCTCTCCTTTGGTAATTGCAGGTATTTGGGGCGCGACTTTATCCTCTGCTTTAGGCGGATTATTAGGTGCTCCACGTATTTTGCAGGCGATGTCCATTGATCGAATTACACCTCAAATTTTCGGTAAAGGAGCCGGAAAAAATAACGAACCACGTCAAGCACTAATCTTTACTTTTATAATTGCCGAACTTGGAATTCTTATCGGTGAATTGGATGTTATTGCTGCCATTGTTTCTATGTTTTTTATTGCAGCCTACGGCTTTATCAATCTAGCTTATGTCTTAGAAAGCTGGGCAAATTCTGATTTCCGTCCAAGCCTAAGAATACCAAAATGGGTTGGCGTTATTGGTTTCGTTACCAGTATGGGCCTTATGTTTAAGATTGACACTTTAGCCATGACTATTTCATTGCTAATTATTTTTGGTATTTATATCTTGCTTAAACGTAAGGAGATTCAGGGGAATATGAGCAATGTTTGGCAAAGTGTTTGGGCTTCTTTAGTACGATCGAGCTTGCATAAAATCAGCCAAAATCCTTTGAATGAGAAAAATTGGGAACCGAATATTATTTTATTCAGTGGAGGTACTCACATCCGAACACATCTGCTCGAATTAGGTAGTAATTTTGTAGGTGAACATGGCTTTCTTTCAAATTTTGATTTAAAAGTAAATGAAGATAATCATCTCGTGCTTACAAAACAAGATCAAAATATAAATAGCGATATAAGCGAGAAATATCCGGGAGTATATACAAGGCAACAATCAGTTAGTAATCTGTATGAAGGCATTGAAATGATTGCTGAGAATTATGGATTTTCCGGAGTAGAGCCCAATACGGTAATGATGGGATGGGCTAAACAGAGCTCTAACCCTAAACGCTTTGCACAAAGCATCAACAACCTTATAGAGCTGGATATGAATGTTCTCTTAATTGATTACGATAAGAAAAGAGGATTTGGCAAATACAAAAAAATAGATATCTGGTGGCAGGGCGGTAGTGTTAACGGAAATCTAGCCTTGCATTTTTCTAAATTTTTATTGAATTCCGAAGCCTGGACAAACGCACAAATTAGGTTGTTGATAGTAAACAATCAATCTGAATTAACTTCTTCTCTTTATGAAACATCGAAAAGCATACTCGATAGCCTAAGAATACAAGCAGAAATTATTGTCATAAATAATGAGATAGAACAAAAAAGTTTTTTTGATATCATCGAAAAGGAATCACTTGATTCTGATTTAATATTTCTGGGATTTCCTCAATTAGAAGAAGGGAAAGAAGTGGAATTTGTAGAAAAAACAAATAAACTATGTCAGAATATTGCTACGGTAGTGCTAATTAAATGTTCTTCCCTTTTTAAACAATTGAATGTGGATGATCTTTTACTGAATAGTATAAAAAAAATTCTGAAATCTCAGCAAACAGGCGAGAGAATGATTTTAGATAAACCAATCTCACCAAAAAACAAGGAACTTATTGAACCTTTCGAGACTTTCTCAGGTCAATTACTTAGTTACCATACTGCTTTTTTAGCTATTAAATTAAGAGCTCTCAGCGAATTTCATACCCAGCTGATTCAACAGCTTCTGAATAGTATAGATCACAGTTTTCTGAACCTTGCAAATCGGTTAGAAGCGCATCAAACAGTGGATAGTTTTAGAAAAGTGATAATAGCACAGCATACCATACTTTTACGTGAACAAAATCAATATTTAAAAGGACTAGACGAAAGACAAATTCCTAAAATGACAACATCTATTGCTCAGGAAATGACCTTATTTCTGGAACAGATTAATCAAATGTTAAAACAAGTTCCTTCGCACATAAAAATTCAGCGAACAAAAGAGGATATTCTGGCTTTTGATATCCAAGATAAAGAAACTCGAAAAGCGAAAAACAGGTTAATGCCTTTGTGGTTCTTTTTTCATAAATTTCCATATTATGTTAATTTCAGACAGCTTCTGGATTCACATTTTCCACATAAAATATATGAAGGTGTTTACCATTCGCTGATTGAATTCAATCAGATGAATTACAAAATGGGAAACGCTCTCATTAACAATATGCAGAAAATTTCGGATATTTTCGAAACTTTAAAACCCAAGAATAATCAAACAGAACTTCCTACAAAAGAAGATCTGGCGGAGAAGCAAATTCAAATACATGAATTTATTCAAGAGTTAAGAGAAAAACTGAACACAAGTATAAAGAACATTGAGATTCATTCGAATGAAAAACAAATTGCTAATTTAAATGCGTTTTCAGATCAGCTATCTGGTTTATTTCCTAATGTTTATGAGAATCACCGCATTGATTATTCTATTCGTAGTAAAAAGCTAAGAAAACAACTTGACGGCTTTTCTGATCTCTACGCGAAAAATCTAAACTTAATATACAACCAAAATATTCTTAACAATGGGCTGCTGCAATTTAATCAGCAAACAAGTCTATATCTGAATCAGGAGTTGGTTAATCTCTCACAAAACATTAAAACGGATTGTTTAAACCCTATAAAAAATCTACAAAAAGGACTTCAGAGTCTAATGGATAAAAAACAAGCCAATCCCGACAATGTTTGTGAACTCACCAAGAATTATACTCCAAATCCAGAATATTCTGTCTCTCAACAATTACTTGATATTAACGGTACAATGATTAATAAGATTAAGTCATCCGCTAGTATTTTCCCTGATAAACTAGAAATTTATTCGGACAGTCTTCACAATGAAACACCAATTCCTCAATTCTTGGCTTTGGATCAGGTTCAGGCTTCTGTAAGCCGCACCGTTGACTATTTAATTGAAAAGGAGCTAAACACATTGCTCCGCGAATTTTTATTCGAGCTGGGACCTAATCTTCAGTTATCTGGAAATGAGTTTAACAAGCTTATCCATCAAATAAATCTGTTTGATAAAATGAAAATGGATGAGAACAGCCAAGCGGATTGGGAAACATTAATCGATCAAACACTTGAAAAACTTACAATACTAGATACATCTATAGAAACAAAATCAAATGAGCTCTCAGCCTTTTTCGATGCAAGAGAAAGTCAAATCAAAAAAACGCTCCAACTTCAACCTTTTGTTTCAAACCTCACTAATTTAAAACAATACATTCGCGTTCAAACTCAGAAGCGTCAATTTGAGCGACTTAGAAAACAATTCCATCGACTAAATTCTTATCTTGAAATTCAACTCAATAAACTTTGGTACAATCAAAGCAGCGGTCTTATCTTAGCAAGAAAACTAAGCAAAGCGATGCTTAAGAAAGAAATACGTGTCAACGATTTATTACATTTTAAAGATAAAGTAAGTGTTTCTGAAGTAATAATTCAAAAACTTCCCGATTATTACAAGCAGCTATTTTTGCGTAAACAATTCTATCTTAAAGATTTTTGGGTAGGTCGAGAGTCTGAATTTGCTTCTGCTTTGCAAAGTTTCCAGCAGTTTAGAAATGGCTATAAAGGAGGCATTTTAGTTACCGGAGAAAGAAGTTCAGGGAAAAGTTTCTTCTTAAATCAGCTCATAAGCAAAGTAAATGTTAGAGGCGAAATTTATCATGTTTCTGCGCCCTATACGGGTTCTACTGCACCTGGAGATTTACTTTCCAGCTTACAGACAGCCACAGAAAAATCAGGGACATTCACTACTATTCTAAACAGCCTGCCGGAGGAGAGTATTTTAGTTTTTGATGATCTGGAACTATGGTGGGAAAAAAGCAGAAATGGTATGCGCGTGATTGATCAATTTATGAAGCTGATCGAAGATTTTTCGCAGAGACTTATTTTCTTATTCGCGTGTGACATCAATACTTTTCAACTTATCAACCACTACAAAAAAATCGAAAGTAACTTCATCAATTTGATTGAACTTTCTCCATTAAATGCCGAAGAGATTAAGGAAGCCATTTTGAAAAGGCATAGCTCTTCCAGCATGCAATTTCATTATAAAAACAAATCGGAATCGGCTTTGCATTCCTGGCAATCTGCGAAACTCTTTTCGAGCTATTTCAACTATTCCGAAGGAAATATTGGAGTGGCAATTAATAGCTGGATTGCTCACATCGACAACGTAGAAAACAACACCTTATATATTCGGAAACCCGTTTTACCAAATCTAGCCATTTTTAACTATCTGGAAACCGAATGGATGATCTTTATCATGCAATTTATTTTGCATAAACGAATGAATATGAACAAATTGATTCGAGTAACAAGAGAAACGGAAAGCAAAGTCCAATTAAAGGTAAATATTTTAAAACGTGCTGGTTTAGTAAATCAAATGGCTGATGGAATTTTAGAATTAGACCCTTTTATAATGCCGTTTTTGCAAAAAGCACTTATTAAAAGACAATTGTTTTAAAGCACAAAGAAACTATGGAAAACGATTTTTTAACTTTCTCAAATTTTGAGCTCTTACTTTTCGTAGGTATGGCTTTGCTATTATTTGTACTTCTACTCCTTCTAAAACGATTTATCCCTTTTCTACTCAAAAGTGAGACAAAGAAAAGTCTGTTAAAACAATATATGGCTGTGATTGAAGTCGGCGTTTGGTCGCTATTTATTATTGTAGCCATTCAACAATTTTCCAACTCTAATAAGCTGTACTCTTGGGGTTTATTCTTATTATTGATGCTGAGTAGCTTTTGGGTACTTTGGTTCTCGATCAAAGATTTTATTGCCGGAGCCTTGTTTAAAATGAATCAGGATTTTAAAGAAAATGACATTATACAAGTCGATAATTTTGAGGGGAAAATTATTGAACTTCGCGGTCGATTACTCAAAATAGAAAGCGATTCCGGTGAAGTGATTTATATTCCATTTAGTCAGCTAAGCCAAAAAACAATTATTAAAATACATCCTGGCGAAATGGTTTTAAGTCATTCGTTTACGATTACTGTCAAAAAAAACGAAAAATTGGAGGTAAAGCAGGATAAAATTCGTTTCGAAATTTTAAGTCTCCCCTGGGCATCCATTCGTAGACCACCTAAAGTTGAAATCATTCATGAAGATGAAATCAATTTTATTTTCGAAGTAAAACTGTATAGCCTTGAAAAACAATATTTCTTTAAGATGGAGCAGGAAATTAGAAAGAAGTTTGAGACACTTTAACAAAAAAATGTATCAAATTGATCAATATAAAAAGTTCCTTTTCCCCTTTATTTATCAATCATTATAAAACATAATTATAATACCAAATTAACACCAAAACTACCGACAAATTTATTATCTTTTTACGTTTCACTTCAGTAAAAATTTGAACCGTAGCTAAGGCTATGCTTAAAATTTGAACTTTGTGAAACAAATGACAGTTTTTCTTTACCAGGTAATGGTTATATATTTGTAGAACACGTTTTATGCAAAAATTATCCCCGTAGCGGATAAATAAAAATTCGACTGCAACAGTCAACCAATGTATAAGCTCCACGGGCTACAAATATTCTTTGCTCTTTAAATGTTCTACCAATATTTATGCCCTACGGGCAATTATATATCCATCATTTCCTACATGTTTTCCAAATACTTATATATCTTAAACATAAAAAAGCCCGCTAATTCACAAGGATTTCACGGGCTCGGAAAATCAGAAAATTGAATTACTATTTATCTTCTACGCCATTTGCTGGTATACCAATATGACCTAATTCATCAGTATAACCGTATAAACGATCGAGTTTAATTTTATACTTTTCTTTTAAGAATTTACGCTTCACTTTTAGAGTTGGCGATAATTCACCCGTTTCAGTTAACCATTCTTGACAAGTAAGTTCAAATTTCTTTATTTGACGGTAACTGCCTAAACCGAGATTAATGTGATCTACTTCTTGCTGAAAGCGAGCAATAACAGCCGGAATCTGAATCAAATCTTTATTATCCCGATACATAATATTGTGACTAAAACACCATCCGTGCAGGAATTCAAAGGCAGGACAGATAATTGCTGCTGCAAACTTTTCACCCTCACCAACAACCATTATTTGCTCAATAAAACCAGATTCTTTAAACCTGTTTTCGATAACTTGAGGTGCAATATACTTACCCGTTGTAAGTTTAAAAATTTCTTTTTTACGATCAGTAATTTTTAAAATATTATACTCTCCTATTTCACCTATATCACCAGTATGAAAATATCCATTTTCGTCAATTACCTCCGCTGTTTTCTCATCATCCTTATAATAACCCAACATTAAGCTAGGGCCTTTCATTAATATTTCACCATCTTCGGCAATTTTAACATCTAAATTATCTAGAACAGGTCCGACGCTACCAAATTTTAGTTTGGGGTAATACGGATAATTTACAGAAATCACAGGCGAAGTTTCAGTTAAGCCATACCCTTCCATAACCGGAATTTTAGCGGCATGAAAAACGCGAGCCAAACGAGCTTGCAATGCTGCACCACCAGAAATAATAACTTTAATATTTCCTCCGGTTGCATCTCTCCATTTACTGAATATCAGCTTATTAGCGATTTTCAATTGAAATTCATACCACCAACCATTGGCTTTATTTAATTCATATTTTAATCCTAAGTCTACTGCCCAGAAAAAGAGTGATTTTTTAATTCCTGTTAACTCTTTACCTTTTAATACAATTTTATCAAATAATTTTTCAAGAACACGAGGCACAGCAGTAAATCCTTGAGGGTTAACCTCTTTCATATTTTCACCAAGCGTTTCAATACTTTCAGCGTAGTACACAGCAGCTCCATTTGTCATTACCAAATAATTTACCATGCGTTCTAAGACATGACAAAGTGGTAAGAAGCTCAAAAACATTTCTGTATTATCAATAGGTAAAATGTCACTTGTAGCATTTACATTGGAAACAAAGTTTTCGTGACAAAGCATTACTCCTTTTGATAAACCTGTTGTTCCAGAAGTATAGATAATCGACATTAAATCCCGAGAATCAATACTATCTTTAATTTTTTGTAGTTCGGCTTTATATTTTTCACGATTTTGACGACCTAGTTCTATAAACTCCATCCAATTCGGAACACCATCTATAGCATCGATACTATAAATTTTTTCAATATTTGGAGCCCCTTTAGCATATAAACTTAAAATATCGTAAAATTCTTGAGAAGAACCAAAAGCGATTCTTGCATCAGAATGCACTAAAATATGCTCATATTCTTTCTGTCCATTATTAGGATATATAGGAACATGTATCACTCCTACCTGACTCATTCCCATATCAATAAAATTCCACTCAGGTCGATTATTGGAAACAGTCAGAATTTTATCGCCCTTCTTAAACCCCGCTGCCAGAAGGCCATAGCTAAAGTCATCAACAAATTCTTTGTATTGTTGGGTGTTAAATTTTTCCCATTGGCCATTTCGCTTAACGGCCAAAGCATCGTCGCGCTGGTACTTTTCTACAAGCTGATCAACAATGTCAAAGGTTCTTCTTATTTCCATTTTAGTTTAGATTTAGGTTGTTTTTACATTTATTTAGGTTCTATCTCTTTTTTTTTGGTTTAAAGGTCCAAGTAAAATTAAATTCGGCTACTTGCACACCGTTTATATCTGTTCCTACCGTTTTAACGGTAACAATCTTACCTTGTCCAGAAGCCACGCTTTCTTGAACTGCTTTAACTACATCTTCGGCTTGATTACAATGAAAAACGATTCGAGAAGTAGCCTTCTTAGTAAATTTCGCGTTCATATCAAACACAAGCATAGAAACCGGTACCGGAGCATCGTAGATTGAAGCCATGGCTAAAACAGCTGTTGATAGCTCAGCAGCCATACTTAATACAGCAAAATAAATGGACTGAAATGGATTCTTATTTAAATATTTAAAGGGGACAGAGACTGCTGCGCTTTTATTATCGATATGTTTAACACGAAGACCCACAAAAAATCCTAATGGTAAATTCTTTAGCATAAACAAACCCATTTTTATCGGGCTTGTAGCAGATTCTCTAAATTTATTTCCTTTCATTTATTTGCTTATAATTTTGGTTTTTGGTCTTTTTAAAATCTTAAAAAACAGCCTCCGGCCGAAACCGGAGGTCTATCTCATTTTGTTTGACTAAAAACAATATTTATTTGCTTCAATCATTTGATCGGCAATACGACGACGTGCAACTTTTACATTAACTGGAGCAGCCTTTGTAAAGCGTTTCATACCCATTAACATAGCTTGCTGTTCATCACCTTCGGCAAATGCATTAACAGTATCAATACCGTATTTATTCATTTTGCTAGCAGCATCATACATATAAACTTCGAGCATATCTTTAAAAGCAGGTACATTTTCATGATTCATACTTTCTAATTTTTCAACGCGAAGCAACATAGATTCAGCAGCATAAGTTATCATAATCATATCAGCTATTCCCATCAAAATTTCCTGTTCGTCGTTAAAGGTAGTCATAAATTTTTGAATAGCAGCACCCGCAACCATTAAAACAGCTTTTTTGAAATTTATAATAAGTTTCTTTTTAGATTCATAATAATCTGTTGAAACAGAACCAAACTCAGGAATACCCATTAATTCTTTAGCAACTGCTTTGGCAGGAGTTAAAAGGTCTAACTTACCTTTCATTGCTCTTTTAAGAAGTTCGCCAACGATAACCATACGGTTGATTTCGTTTGTTCCTTCAAAAATGCGATTGATACGGGCATCACGATAAGCTTTTTCTACGGGAGTTTCCGAGGAATAACCCATACCGCCATATATTTGAACACCTTCATCGGCAACATAATCCAATACTTCAGAACCATATACTTTGGCAATAGAGGATTCAATAGCATATTGATAAATAGCTTCAATAGTCGCTTTTCCAATATCCATTCCTCCTGCCATCAATGAATCTTTCGCATCGTCTATATTTTGGCTAGCGCGATAAACCAATGATTCGGTTGCAAAAGTACGAATGCCCATTTCGGCAATTTTGTATTTAATAGCACCAAAACTAGATATTAAGGTCTTGAATTGTTTACGCTCATTAGCATAATGGATAGCGTTATCAATAATTGCTTTAGAAGCACCAACAGAACCGCCGCCTAATTTAATACGGCCAAGGTTAAGAATATTTAAAGCAATCTTAAATCCTTTATCTCTATCACCCAATAAATTCTCAACAGGAACTTTTACATTATCGAAATACATTTGAACGGTAGAAGAACCTTTGATACCCATTTTTTCTTCATCGGCACCAACAGTTACACCATCCCAAGTACGCTCAACTAAAAATGCACTTAAATTCTTATCGTCATCGATTTTTGCAAAAACAATATATAAATCGGCAACACCACCATTGGTGATCCAAATTTTAACGCCGTTAAGATTATAATGTTTTCCATCATCAGTTAAAGTTGCTTTTGCTTTACCACCATTTGCATCCGAACCGGCATCAGCTTCTGTTAAACAATAAGCACCAATAAATTCCCCGGTAGCTAATTTGGTTACGTATTTTTGCTTTTGCTCTTCTGTACCATAATACAAAATTGGTAAAGTTCCTATTCCGGTATGTGCTGAATAAGCTACTGAAAAGCTAAATCCTTTACTCATTTCTTCAGTCGTCAACATAGAAGTCACAAATTTTTGACCAAAGCCATCATATTCTTCAGGAACGGAAATCCCGAGCAAACCTAATTCGCCTGCTTCGTGCATCAATTTAGTCAACAATTCTCTGTCGTGATTTTCCAACTGTTCTATTTGAGGAAGAACCTGAGTATCGGTAAAATCGCGGCAGCTTTGCTGCATTAATCTTTGTTCCTCATCAAATTCCTCAGGAACAAAAACATCTTTTGCTAATGTTTCGCGAATTAAGAATTCGCCTCCTTTTAACATTTTATTTTCTGACATATTTCTTTATTTTTTTTCGTTTTATACTTCTTTAAAAAGAAAAAATTGCCGCCAAAATAGGCGGCAATTTTTATTTATAACATTTCAAAAATTCCAGCAGCACCTTGTCCAGTTCCGATACACATAGTTACCATACCATATTTACCACCTGTCCGCTTAAGATCATTTAATATTTGAACAGTAAGCTTTGCTCCTGTTGCACCTAATGGGTGTCCTAAAGCGATTGCACCACCATTGATATTTAGTTTTGATTCATCGATACCCAATCCACGAATAACGACTAGAGATTGCGTAGCAAAAGCTTCGTTAAGCTCGATCAAATCCATATCTTCCAATTTCATACCTGCGTGTTTCAATACTTTTGGAATAGCAGCCATTGGCCCAACACCCATTTTATAAGGCTCAACACCAGCTACTTGATAATCAACCAAACGTGCGATTGGTTTTAGATTGTATTCTTTCAATACTTTTTCTGAAACAACCAAAACAAAGGCAGCACCATCTGACATTTGAGAAGAGTTACCTGCAGTAGAAGTTCCATCAGCAGAAAAAGCAGCTCTTACCTTAGAAAGACTTTCAACAGTAGTTCCTCTACGTGGACCTTCATCGGTATCCATCACATATTCGCGCGTTTCCATTTTACCGTTTTTGTAATAATTCTCTTTCACAGTTATAGGAACAATTTGATCTTTAAAACGCCCTGCATCAATGGCTGCAATTGCTTTATCGACAGATTTAACTGCAAATTCATCCAATTCTTTGCGTGTAAGATTGTACTCACGAGCCACCATCTCAGAGGTTAAACCCATACTCAAATACCAGTTTGGATTTTCTTTAGCAATGGTTGGATTTGGAACTTGACGCCATCCACCCATCGAAATCATCGACATAGTTTCAGCACCGCCTGCAACAACAATATCAGCAATTCCTGCAGATATTTTAGAAGAAGCAATAGCTATTGCTTCCAAACCGGAAGCACAATATCTGTTTACTGTTGAACCAGGAATATCTACGGTATCCATAGTCATTAAAGAAATCATCCTCCCCATATTGAAACCAGATTCGGCTTCAGGAAAAGCGTTACCAACAACTATTTCATCAACTTTTGATTTATCTATTTGCGGAAAATCCTTCATTAAATGATTGATTACTTCCGCAGCGATGTCATCAGGACGGGTAAAGCGAAAAGCACCACGGGGAGCTTTCCCAATTGCCGAACGATATCCACCTACTATATATGCATTCATATTTTTTCTTTTTTTAATTTAACAATGATTCTGTTAAT
>JAGGUP010000073.1 GCA_021158405.1 Bacteroidales bacterium | reverse complement strand
GGCAAATATTTTAGTTTTTGCTCTTCAGTGCCATAATAGTATAGCGGTCCAATTCCCAAAGAATTATGAGCCGCCAAAGTAGCCGCTTGTGAACCATCCACTCTTGCTAATTCTTCAACTGCAATTATATATGAAAGCGTATCTAATCCTTGTCCACCATATTTTTCGGGCAAATACATTCCAAACAATCCTAGTTCTCCAATTTTCTTAGTTAATTCATAGGAAAATTCTCCTTTTTCATCTAGTTCTTGTCCCAGCGGTTTGATTTCGCGTTCTGCAAAATCGCGCACTGTTCGTCGGATAAGTTCTTGTTCTTGACTTAAATCAAAATTCATTTCTTGTTTTTTTTCGTTAATCAACTTGTACTCAAAGTTTAGCAACACCAAACTTTTTTTATTCAAGCTTTTATAATTCGTTTTCTTCTTCTAATTTCAATAGTATTTTACTGCCATCTACCATATCGCCTTCTGCCACATTCAGTTCTTCAACAATACCATCTCGCGCAGCTAAGATATTGTTTTCCATTTTCATTGCTTCCACAACTAAAAGAATCTCTCCTTTTTTTACAACACTTTCAGCTTGAACCAATACTTTAATCACTTTCCCAGGCATTGGAGATTTGACAATATCACTTGCTAAACCAACCATTGCGGTTTCGTAAAAATCGGGAATTATTAAAACATCATCGCGTTTGAGAACAAAATTATGACCCAAAAGTCCCACAATAGTATTATTATCTCTATCCGAAGAAAGTGTAAATTTAAAACAATCTTTATTGATGGATACTTGAATAAAACTGGCAGTTATTTCTTTTATACAAATGCTATATTTTTCTTCTTGGATTTGAAAAACACCTCCTTTTCGAGTTCTTTCAAGAATTTGAACGACTTGCATTTCTCCATCCAATTGGATATTTATTTGCATCCGTTGACGCCAAAATCCAATTTTTTCCCAAACTGATTCATTTCCTTTAGAAGCAAATTGATGTGCTAGAAAGGCACTCAAAACAATAGGCTTGGAAATAGCTGCTCTTTCTTTTTGAATCCATTGAATTAATTTATCCGATTGATGATCACAAAATTTAGTGTCGATTTTATTTTTTTGAAAATCCCTATTTTGCAATACACTCATCAAATAAGTGATATTTGTTTTCAAGCCGTGAATATGGTAATGCTCGAGCGCTTGCAGTAATTTTTTTCGAGCTAAATCGCGATTAGAATCAAAAGCTATTAGCTTACTAATCATTGGGTCAAAAAAGATTTTTACTTCGATAGATTTGTCTATACCACTATCGACGCGGATACCTTCGCCTTGTGGCTCTTGATACAAGGTTAAAAAACCCGGTGAAGGAAGAAAACCATTTTCAGGATCTTCGGCATAAATACGGGCTTCGATAGCGTGACCTTTTTGTTTTATATCGCTTTGCGAAAAACTTAATTTATTTCCAGCAGCCACTAATAATTGTTCACGTACAATGTCTATTCCAGTCACCATTTCGGTTACGGGATGTTCCACTTGCACGCGTGTATTCATTTCCAGAAAGTAATAATTTAATTTATTATCTACCAAAAATTCGATTGTTCCTGCATTATTGTAACCAATAGCTTTGGCAATTTTTACGGCTTCTACACCCATTTTTTCACGCACTTCTTGCGTTAAAGAAGGTGAAGGAGATTCTTCAATAACCTTTTGGAAACGGCGTTGAATAGAGCATTCGCGTTCGTACAGATGAACTACATTTCCGTGTTTATCGCCCATCACCTGAATCTCAATATGACGAGGATTCTCTACATATTTCTCAACGAAAACTTCACCATCACCAAAATAGGCTTTTGCTTCCCTGCTTGTCGCTTCTATCGTTTCTTTTAGATCTTTCCAATCGTGAACAATTCGCATCCCTTTACCACCACCACCAGCAGCAGCTTTTACCAACACAGGCAATTCTATCGACTTGGAAGCTTCCAATAGATGATTCAGATCACCAATATGAGCCTTGGTCATTGGAATATTCAAAGTCTCAACAAAAGCCCGCGCTTCTATTTTATTCCCCATCAACTGCATCGCTTTAGCTGTAGGCCCAATAAAAACAATATTTGCTTCTTCGCAAGCAGCAACCAACTTTGAATTTTCTGCTAAGAAGCCATATCCGGGATGAATGGCTTCGCAAGCTGTTTCTTTTGCTACCGCAATGATCTTATTAATATTTAAGTAAGTCTCGTCCAAAGCTGAGTCACCGATACAATGGGCTTCATCTGCGAGATGAATATGCAAACTATCGGAATCCACTTTAGAATAAACGGCAACTGTTTGTATTCCCATTTTCTTCGCAGAGCGAATAATTCTTACTGCAATTTCCCCTCGATTAGCAATTAGTATTTTATTGAAAAGTTTCATTTTGTTTCTTATTGTCTAAAAGTCTTATGTTTTTTCCTTTTTTATTTGAGCCTCTGTAGTTTTATTTTTCACCACGAAGGCACAAAGACACAAAGTTTTTTTACAAATATCCATTTATAAATCTCCTAAATCCATCTTTGATTAATGGAACATTAAAATTTATCAGAAAACCCAGTTTCTTATCAGC
>JAGGUP010000142.1 GCA_021158405.1 Bacteroidales bacterium | reverse complement strand
TTATAGTATTGAGGATAGTTGGATCAGCATCTGTACTCCATACTAAACCTTTGGCTGTTATTTCAGCACCGCCATCAGCAGTAATTTCTCCTCCTGATTTTGCAGTTGTTTTTGTAATTTCAGTAACGGCAGTTGTAGTAACTTTTGGTAAATCAACTAATGTTGTAAAAGTAACTTCTGGGCCGTAACCTGTACCTGCGCTGTTAACTGCATAAGCACGAACATAATAGTTTGTATTTCCGGATAAACCCGAGAGAGTACTAATGAATTCACCCAATCCATCTCCATCAGTTGTTTTGCTGTCGGATACCGTTGGATTCTCATTCATACCAAAACAAATACCACGAGCGGTAACATCAGCACCACCTGTACCTGTAACGTTTCCTCCACTTACAGCCGCACTACCGGTAATTTCTGTAATTGCGGTTGTTGTTAAGAATGGAACTACAGGTAAAGTAGTAAATGTTACTTCAACACCATAAAAAGTTCCTGCTTCACTTATTGCATAAGCTCTTGCAAAGTAAGAGGTCGCGTAATTTAAATTACTTAAAGTTACATTAAATGTAGCCGTTGTGCTTTCTCCCGAATAGACAACTTTGCTGTCGCTCGTAGTAGGAGCGGTGGCAGTGCCATAGCAAACTCCTTTTTCAGTAAATCCATCACCTTCTGCAACTACAAAACCAACAACAGTTGCAGCATTAGATGAAATATTTAATGTTTGAGAGGTTGTTAGTGTTGGTTCTAACCTAACGTCAGCTGTTTCCTTTGTGCAAGATGAAATAATAACTGTTGCAGCAAAAAGAAAAGCCATCAACCTATAGATATTTATTTTTTTCATAAGTATGTTTTTTAATCTTTTCATAGCAATTAGTTCTTAACAATGGTGCACGTTCCAGTAGCATCATTGATAATTGTTAATGTAATGGTATAATTTCCAGCAGTTACAGCAAGGTTGTCTCCACCTTGGGTTAAATTGTCATGAGTACCACCAAGATTCCAGGCCCAACCATCGTTTTTCCTGAATTTGATTTCGCCATCAATTAAATCAAGAGTGATATACCAAGTTCCAGTTTTGGCATCGTAATCCATTTTCTGGTCAGGTGTATCCCATCCGTTTGGCGTGGCAGAACCAATTAAACCAATTCTATAATCTACAAAAGAATAAGTAAGATCGTTAGTATTTGCTGATAATTTTTGCCATCCAGTTTCACTTGGATTTATAGCAGCTCCATCTACAACAAGAACACCATCGCTACCACCATAAGTAATATTAGCATCTGGATCTAAAAGGGTAAATGGTACAGTTTTATCAACTTTTACAAAACCTGTATAATCTCCATTTCCAAGAGCGGACTCAATTTTTTGGTCAATTCCAGAGTTTAATAAATTAAGTTTTGGTAATCCGTATAAAGCAACATCAGAAGTTGAAGTTGCAGAAATGTATTCGAATGATTGAGCACCTGTTCCGGCATCAACTACGAGCTCTACCCTTAGTCTAAAATCGACTGAAGAAGTTGCATCAGCAGGGAATTTTTTAAGGAACATAGCATTTAAATCACTCACTGCAATTTTAAATGAACTTGCTTTAACATCTGTTAGAATTACAAGAGCATTAGCAAAATTATTTCCTGCTGCATCAGCCTCTAAAAAATATTTTGCTGAGGCTGTAAAACCTGGATCAACAGGTGTACCTACAAATTCGAGGATTTCAGTACCATTGTTTCTTTCCAGTGTTAAATCGGGCATAGTAACAAGAGTAGGTGCAATTGGATTGCTGAGCATAACTACTTGTTCGCCATCTTTTTCGCATGAAAGTAGAAGCCCAAATAATCCAATGAATAAAATATATATTGTTTTTTTCATCTCTTTAAAATTTTAAGAATTAATAACCAGTGTTTTGTTGGATATTCTGATTGGCTGAAACTTCATCACCAGGAATAGGGAAGAGATTTAAATGGTTGCTTGTTTGAGAACCATTATAAGTTCCACCTTTCCATTGCCATTTATAAGTACCATCCGTAAACTGTCCAAAACGAATTAAATCCGTACGTCTTTGAGCCTCATAATAAAATTCGCGGCCACGTTCGTCTAAAATAAATTGTGCAGTTAGATCCGTTGTGGTAATATTTCCATCTGTATTACCAAAAGCTCTCTCTCTAATTATATTGATATCTGCAACAGCTGAACCTAAATCACCCAAATTAAATGAAGCTTCAGCTCTCATTAAGTAAGCATCAGCTAAACGGAAAATAGGGAAATCTGTAGAGGCAAATGCTGCATTATAATTAGCTGCCTGGCTGCCATCGGCATTATTGGCAGTAAATTTATAAACACCAATACCATAATCTCCACTAGAAGAGGCACTTGGAATATTCATGCTCTTTTTCATTTTAAGATATACACGTTGGTCTTTACATTGAGAAAATTCAACATCGTCCGTTGGTATTGCAGCTCCTCCATAAGTGGCAAGAGTATCAACAAGGATATTCATAAACTCTATTCTGGCTCTGTTTCCATTCCAGTTAGTATTAGATGTTAGTCCGTGATAATCTTCTGCTCTGATATATGTTGCATCACTACTTGATTCGATTATAAATGTTGTTCCAACATAACCTTGTGTATTCACTCCATCTTGTTCCCAGGCAAAAATCATTTCAGGATTATGATTTCCATCATTATCGGCTGAAAAATTTTGTCTGTAGTTTGTTGCCAATGAATAGTTTCCGCTATTTATTACTTCATCACAATAGGTTTTACATTTATCCCATTGAGGAGTTCCGGTGTATACTTCAGCATTTAGATAAAGTCTTGCGAGCAACATTTGAGCAGCAGCTTTGTCTGCTTGGGGATATGAGAATTTTGGATCTCCCAACAAAGGAATAATTGCTTTTAATTCAGATTCGATATAAGTGAATAAATCTGCACGCTGAATTTGCTCAGGATAGAAATTTCCAACTTGGTCATCTTCTGTAGTAAATGGAGGATTTCCAAATAGGTCGATATCCCAATAATAGGCTAAAGCTCTAAGAAAACGTGCTTCCGCATTATATTGAACTAAATTAGGATCGTCTTTTGTTAATCTTATAAAATCATTAGCATAAGTAATACTTAATCCTAAGCGCTGATAAAGAGCGGTAAGGAATGGATTACTTGGGCTCCATGTTTGTGTATTTAAATCAGCTATACCAACATCGCCCCAGGCACAAATTGCTTCGTCAGTTGGGAGTTCTTGTAGATTCCAAAGAGCTCTAGTTGTGGTAAAAAAGTTTCCATCAGAGGCAGTGATATCATCTCCACCGTTTGCGCCTTGTCCGGAAATCATAAAGCTGGCATAAATTTTTCCTAAAACTTGTTTCATGTAAACCGGATCATCACTTAAATTCCCGGCAAGAATTACGTTTGGATCCATTGGTTTAACATCCAAATCTTTCACGCACGAAGTAATCATCAGTGCCGAGAAGATTGCTATTAATATTTTATTTTTATACATATCAATTATTTTTTTAGACTGTTAATAAGTAAAGCCAATGCCGACCATAAATGTACGTGGGCGTGGATAGAAATTATTATCAATTCCTCCATTAACTTCAGGGTCAAGACCTTCGTAATTTGTAATAGTAAGTACGTTCTGAACGGTAAAGCTGAAACGAGGTTTCAGTTTACCCTTCATTCCAGAAGGTGTATAGCCGATGCTTAAATGATCTAATTTAAAGAATGAGGCATTGCTTACATAGTAATCACTTGTAAATTGACGTTTTACAAATTCTGTTTCGCTTAAATAGGTTGGCATATTTCTCCAATAACCAATTTGATTCATTTGATCGTAAGAAGAGCCAGCAGCGATTCCATTGTAGACATAATTTCCAATACTTGTGCGTGAAGATGCAGAAATATCGAAATCTTTATAATTAAAACGTGCAGACAATCCAAATAAAACATCTGCAACAGGACTATGATAAATATACTTATCGGCATTATCACCGCTAACAACTCCACCATCTTCCGAAAGATCGACATACATTCCTTCGATAGGATTACCGGCAACATCGTAAACTTGTTGGTTTACAAAGAATGAATAAGCAGGATATCCAACTTGTGTAACTTGATTAGTTCCTGTAAAAGCACTACCATACAGAATTTGATAATCAGGATCGTCGTTTAGAAGTAGTTTGGTAATTTTATTTTCGTTATAAGTAACATTAAATCCAATTTCTAAAGACATATCCTTTTTAGAAATAGGTATGGCACTTAAAGCTAATTCTGCTCCTTTGTTTTCGAGACTACCAACATTTGTTAAAAGGGTGTTGGAGAAATTACTTCCGGTTGCAACGGTAACTGTATTTAATAAATCGTCAGTTACGCGTTTGTAGATATCAACAGATCCCGTAATTCTATCGTTGAAAAATCCAAAATCTAAACCAATATTTTGAGTTGTAGTTGTTTCCCATTTAATATTAGGGTCGTATGCATTTGGGCGAAGCGTTGGAAGAAACTGGCCGTCAATAGGGTAATAAGATCCTATAGATGAAGAAACATAAGTAGCTTGAGCAGGATAATCATTTCCAATATCTTGTTGTCCTGTAATACCCCAGCCTAATCTCAATTTCATGCTTGAAACAGCGTCAACATTTTTTAAGAAAGATTCTTCTTTTATTTTCCAGGCAAAAGCGGCTGAAGGGAAAAGACCCCATTGGTTATCCCCAATAAATCTGGAAGAACCGTCATCACGTAAGGTAAAAGTAACTAAATACTTATCCGCTAATGTGTAGTTTAAACGTCCAAAGAAGGAAACCAAATAATTTTCAGTAATGAAAGAAGATGGATCATAAGGAAGTAGATTAATATCACCTCCGTATCCAACTCCACGTGTTACACTAGCGCCTTCACGTTGAAAATGTTGCCAGGAATATCCAGCTGTTGCATCAATACTACTGTTAATTTTCTCTAAGTCTTTTTTATAGCTAAGATAAAAATCAAGAAGGTCATTTTTATTTGTAGAACTATAACTACTTGCTCTACCGCTATATGGACTAGTTAGAACTGAAGGGGATGTATAAGGACGGTTGTTATGACCTTCACCTGTAGAATAATCAGTTGCTAAATTTAAATTAGCATGTAAGCCTGAAACAAAAGGAACCTTGTAATCGAGTTGTACATTTGCAACTACTCTTTTTACTTTTGATTTATTGTCAGCTTCCATAAGTTGTTCAACAGGATTAGGAGTACCTAAATTAGCGCCATAATTACCCCATTGAAAATAACCAGCCGCATTTGAGAAGTTATCATCATAAATTGGTTTGGAGGGATCCATAGAAACTGCAGATCCTAAAGCACCACTATCACCAAAATTATGATCGGTGAGCATTCCTTTAGCATTTACATTCACTTTTAAATCACCATCAAAAAATGTAGGATTTAAACTTACAGAACCAGTTAGACGTTGCATATCTGTATTCATCATGATTCCGTTTTGGTTTGTATAACCCATAGAGACCCGATAAGGCAATGATTTATATGCACCGGTTAAGCTTAAATTATTGTCGGTAGAAATAGCTGTCCTGAAAATTTCGTCTTGCCAATTCGTATTTTCGCTCCAAAGTGCATTATAGCTATCAGCATTGTATAAAGTAGGATTGTTAAGAGCAATTTGCCTGACTTCGTCACCTGAATATACATCAAGGAACTCGATTGCACTGGCAACTGATGTATTCATATCAAAACTAATTTGAAGAGGGCTACCTGCTTTTCCCTTTTTAGTTGTAATAATTATAACACCATTAGAAGCTCTGGAACCATAGATTGCAGTTGCAGAAGCATCTTTTAAAATGTTAAAAGACTCAATGTCGTTTGGATTTACAAACGAAAGGAAATTGCTACTTCCCGAAACATTGTTATTATCAATTGGAATTCCATCGATAATAATAAGAGGATCATTTGAAGCATTTAAGGAAGAACCACCACGGATTCTAATGGTGGAACCACTTCCCGGAGCGCCGGTAGGAGCTGATATAACAACACCTGCGGCTTTACCAACAAGTAACTCTTGTGCAGAGGTGATAGCTCCTTTGTTAAAATCATCGGAATTAATGGCAGTCACCGATCCAGTTGCATCACTTTTTTTCTGAACACCATATCCAATCACTACAAATTCAGATAACAACTCAGATTGTTCAGTCAATTGCACATTAATTAGTGCATTTTCGACTAAAACTTCGTGACTAGTATATCCAATAAAAGAAAATACCAAAGTTTGACCCATATCTACACTAATAGAATATTGGCCATCCATATTGGTAGTAGTACCATTATTAGTACTTTTTTGAAGTACAGTTACTCCAGGAAGTGGGCTACCATCAGTTGCATCAACAACTGTTCCGGTAACATTCACTAGCTGGGCAAACGTAACAGTTGAAATTCCTGCAAAGATCAGCAGTAAAATAACAACTTTCAGTTTAGAATAAATTTGTCCCATGTTTATAACATTTTTAATAGTTTGATTTTAATTATTTATTGCTTTTTTTAAGGAGCTAAGGTAAGAAAAAATGCATTGTAAACTAGACATTAAGGTTAAAACAAAACAGAATTCTAATGCAAACGATTGCGGATACGATTGTTGTTTAAATATATTTAGAATTGGCTATATAAAGAAGGAGGTGTATTATGAGCCTTATTGTATTTTTTTGCAATCCAAAATGGGGGCAGTACTGATAATCTCAAAACCATTAAACTATGCTGGTTGGTGATTATATAAAAAACGGAACTATTCTAAATAGTAAAATCGAAATTCTGTGTTTTCAATTTTTGATAGATGTCTTGGCTAAACATATATAGTAGTGCTGGCCTGTGCTTAACACCAGTCTCTTTTTCTTTTAGTGGTACTATATAATTGAGTGACAAGATTTTTTTTCTAAAATTTCGCTTGTCAAGATTTATTTCAAACAGTATTTCATATACTTTTTGTAATTGGCTAAGCGAAAATTTCGGAGGTAATAATTCAAAGGCGATAGGTTTTGTTCGCAATTCATTTCTGAGAGACTCTAAGGCAAATTCGAAAATTTCTTTGTGATCAAATATCATGGATAAAGCCGAAACATTGTCTACATTCGTCCAGCATGCCTTCGATGTTAGAGCTAAATGATCTTGAGTTAAATTGATTAATGAAAAGTAAGGAATTGTAATTACACGTTCGTCAGGATGATTAATTGAGATAAGCCAAGATAGGTCTCGGGGTCGTCTCGTTAGGCGATCGAGCGATCCAAAAGCACTTAATTGTTTCATAAAGATGTTTTGAAGTCCTGTAAGCTCTTTAAGTATACGTTTAGATGCGGTATCTATGTCTTCGTCTTTACGGATTATATCGCCTGGTAACTTATAGTCGTGGTAGGTTATGCCCTTATGAATAATATCTTGTTTTATTAATAGTACTTTTAACTGAACAGAATCGAAGCCAAATACTATTGAATCGACGGATAAGTTGGGTATGAGCTGTTTATACATGATCGGATAAATTAAATGCTTTCAGTTTTTAATTTAAATAATTTCTTGCAGAGTAAAATTGAAGTTTTACCCTGCAAATGTAAGAAAAAATCTTAGAATGTTTTTAGAAGAGCTAGATAACGTCATTTTAACTTTAACTAGTTAGATATTTATATATATGATGAACTGTTTAATAGTTGCACTATTTTAATTTAGTCTATTAAGCTTTATTTCATATATTTATTATCTTTTTTTTACACGCATAAAGTGTTGGTTTTATTAGCTGTAAATCAGCCTTATATAGCCCTTTTGATCTGTATTTCTATAAGTAGTCTAAGCTAATAATCAGAAATAAATTCACTTTTTTTAGCTTTATTTCAACTTTGTATTTTTTTTTTATTACTTTTGACTAAACTTTGTGTTTTTTATACACTTTATAATTTTAATTTGATGTTTTTTTTGCAAAATTCCATAGGCTCATTCCATAAAAATGGAATAATGTTTTTGTTGAGCATTTGGTGATTTATTTTATGTTCTATTTTAGTAAGTATGAATTCTAAAATTTATAACATTTTTAAGATTGAATAATTGAATTTAATGCCCTATTTATATTGTTAAACAGGGCAATCCAATAAATTTAATAACTATTTTACAAATAAAAAGAAAGATTATTATGAGAAAAAGCGTACACTTATTGAGTATTCTGTTCTTATTTCTGATAACTACGTTTGCTTTGCAGGCGTACGGACAGAATGTTCAGATTACAGGAAAAGTAACAGATGCTAGCGTCGGGGAAACAATACCGGGTGTTAGTATTTTTGTTAAAAACACCACTATTGGTACTACTACCGATATCGACGGATTGTATTCCCTCAGTGTAGAAGTTGGTGCTGAGTTGGTGTTTTCTTTTGTTGGCTATGAATCGCAAACGATTATTATTGCTCAACAAACGGTTATTGATGTTGCATTGGTTTCTGCCTTTACCGGATTAGATGAGGTAGTGGTTGTGGGATATGGTGTTCAGAAGAAATCTGACGTAACTGGAGCTACAACTACTTTAGGTGAAGGTGATTTTAATTCTGGAGTAGTTGTTTCGCCTGTAGAAATGCTGCAAGGACGTATTTCTGGTGTTCAGGTTACTATGAATAGTGGTGAGCCCGGAGCTGGTTCTACGGTTCGTATTCGGGGAAACTCTTCAATTAGAGGTAATATGGATCCATTGTATGTAATCGATGGAGTTCCACTTACAAGCTCTAGTGCAAATCCTTCTGGAGCATCAGTTGCAGGAGTTAATACTAGTGCTAGTTTCGATCCCTTGAGTTTTCTTAATCCTGATGATATCGAAAGTATCACTACATTAAAAGATGCATCGGCAACTGCAATTTATGGATCACGTGGTTCAAACGGAGTTATCCTTATTACGACTAAAAAAGGTGAAGTTGGAGCTGGTAAATTAACCTACTCGGCTTATGCCAGTGTTTCCGTCTTACCTAAAAAATTAGATTTGCTCACCACATCTGAATTTATGGCTGCTAGCAGCGATGGTGGTTATAACTTAACTAATTTAGGTACTTCTACCGATTGGCAAGATGAAATTTTTAGAACAGGAATTTCACAAAGTCATAATCTATCGTATAGTGGTGGAACTGAGAACTCAAATTATTATGCTTCCTTTGGTTATTTAGATCAAGAAGGTATTGTTGAAAAAAGTGGACTTACTAAATATAACGGTTCATTTAAAGCCAGTAAAAAACTTCTTAATGATAAATTAACGATAGCTACAAATGTATCCTTATCTCGTACCGAGAATGTTCGTGCACCATTTGGTGAAACTGGTGGTTACGAAGGTGACATTTTGATTAGTGCGCTTAGAGGAAATCCTACTTTCCCTGTTTTTAATTCTGACGGAACGTATTATCAACATAGTCCAACATATCGTAATCCAATGGCAATGATCGACTTAACGGATGATAAGACGATTACAGACCGTGTTTTAGGAAACTTTAATGCTACCTACAAAATTATTGAGGGATTGACCTATAAATTGAATTTAGGTTTTGACCGTACAAGTGCCACCCGAAAAGTAACTCAAAATAGTGAATTAAATTATTTGGTAAATGGTGGACAAGCTAGTATTTCAAATGTTACTTTGGGTAGTGAGTTAATGGAAAACTATTTAACGTATACCAAGCAATTGAATGATAACAATAATTTTGTTTTCTTACTTGGACATTCATTTCAAACATTTGATGATGCAGGTTATGGCCTTTTGGTTGATGGCTTTCAAAATGTAGATATTGATTATATTAATAATCTTGGTTATGGCGAATTTAGTGAAGCAAATACCTATTCTTTTAGATCTGTAAACGAACTTCAATCATTTTATGGTCGTTTAAATTATAACTATAAAGAGAAGTATTTATTAACTGCTACATTTAGAGCTGATGGTTCAACAAGATTTGGTGAAAATAATAAATATGGTTATTTCCCATCTGTTGGTGCTGCTTGGCGTTTAATAGAAGAAGATTTTATTAAAGATATGGATGTTTTCGAAAATCTTAAACTTCGTGTTGGATATGGTGCAACTGGTAATCAGGAAATTCCTAACAAAATTTCATTATTATCTATTGGAACAACAGCGAATGCGAATTATTTCTTCGATGGTACAAATTTAACTACGGGAACAACTTTTCTTAGAACTCCAAACCCAGACATTCAGTGGGAAACTACTGTACAATCAAATATTGGTTTAGATTTTGGGTTCTTTGATGGAAAATTATCGGGTAGTTTAGATTATTTTCATAAAAGTACCAAAGATGTTTTAATGATGTTAACCTCTCTTGCTCCAGCACCTACTGCTTTTATGTGGGCAAATGTACCTGATATGAGAATTATTAACTCGGGTATTGAAATGAATGTAACTGGAATTATGGTCGACAAAAATGATTTATTCTGGACTACAGCACTTAATTTTT
>JAGGUP010000066.1 GCA_021158405.1 Bacteroidales bacterium | reverse complement strand
CGCATTGGTGTTTCAACAGCTAAAGGCTTGTGTTATAGTTTGGATATTCCACTGATCAATGTCAGCACTTTACAATCTTTAGCTTTTCATACAAGTCAAAATATTAATAAAGAGCTTCTTGAAAAGGAAAACCTATTATTTTGCCCCATGATTGATGCGAGAAGAATGGAAGCTTACACTGCCTATTATAATACACAAAATGAGGAGATTAGAAAAGTAGAAGCTGAAGTTATAGACGAAAACACCTATTTAGAATTCTTGGATAAACATACTTTTGTTTTTAGTGGCGATGGTGCTGGGAAATATCAGGAACTCTACAAAAATAATCCAAATGCTCATTTTTACCCTGAGATTTTATTGTCGGCAAAAGGAATGATTGATATAGCCGAAGCAAAATTCAATACTGAAGATTTTGCAAACTTAGCTTACTTTGAACCCTTTTATTTAAAGGCTTTTATTGCGGGAATTCCAAGAGTGAAAGGATTACGGTAATTCATTTTCAACCTCTGCTTCGTGTGCCTTTGGCTAAAGTCGCTCAAAGGAAACATAAAGTTTCACAAAGAAATTTTTAAGATAAAAATAATATTATTCTGCCATTAAAGTAAGCAGCTCTTCAGCTGTAAGTGATTTCTGCTCTCCGCTTTCCATGTTTTTCAGTATCAACTCACCCTTTTGCATTTCATCTTCTCCAATAATAGCAACAAAAGGAATGGCTTTCCCATTGGCATATTTCATTTGCTTTTTCATTTTTGCTGCTTCAGGATAAATTTCGGAATTTATTCCGGATTGACGAAGTTTTGCCAGAAGCGGGAGACAATAAGCCTCTTCATTTTTACCAAAATTCACAAAAAACACTTTGGTACTCTCTGACTGATGTTTAGGATACACGTCTAATTCGTTTAACACATCAAAAATACGATCTGCACCAAAAGAAATACCAACACCCGAAACATCTTTCAAACCAAAAATTCCGGTTAAATCATCATAACGACCTCCACCGCAAATACTTCCAATCTGCACATCTGTGGCTTTTACTTCAAAAATAGTTCCTGTATAATAGTTTAAACCCCGAGCTAAAGTTAAATCGAGCTCTACTTCATTTTGCAAATTAAATAGTTGCAAATAATCCATGATTTCCTCCATCTCGGAAATTCCTTTTAGTCCAATTTCTGAATCTGCTAGTGCATTTTTTAAAGCCGCTAGTTTTTCGGATGTGCTTCCGCTCAATAAAATTATAGGCTGTAACTGATCAACAGCTTCTTGGGGAATATCTTTAGATAATAATTCTTGGTTTACATTGTCTAAGCCAATTTTATCAAGCTTGTCCATAGCCACCGTAATATCAATAATCTTATCGGCTTGACCAATAATTTCTGCTATTCCCGAAAGTATTTTCCGGTTGTTCAATTTTGTTACAATATTGACCTTTAAATCAGTAAAGATAGAATCAATAAGCTGCACCAACTCTACTTCGTTAAGCAAGGCATTATTCCCAATCACATCCGCATCACACTGAAAAAATTCGCGATAACGCCCTTTTTGTGGTCTGTCGGCACGCCAAACAGGCTGAATTTGATAGCGTTTGAATGGAAAGCTAATTTCATTTTGATGCTGTACAACAAAACGCGCAAAAGGCACAGTTAAATCATAACGCAGGCCTTTCTCGCTTATTTTTGAAGTTAGCGTTTGGCTGTTTTTCTTATCCAATTCTTCCTCTGAAACTTTACTCAAATAATCACCTGAGTTCAATATTTTAAACAAAAGCTTATCGCCTTCCTCTCCATATTTCCCCATTAAAGTACTCAGATTTTCCATAGCAGGTGTTTCGATTGGTTGATAACCAAAACGAACAAAATGCTTTTTAATCGTATTGAAGATATAGTTTCTTTTCAGCATTTCTGCTGGAGAAAAATCGCGTGTTCCTTTAGGAATTGAGGGTTTTTGAAAGGCCATAATTTGTTAATTTTAACGGCCACAAAGATAAAAAGAAAATGATTAGGTGCCTGTCCTATTTTTCTACAAAAAAGCGATCCCAATCTAAACCAACCGTAAATTTCTCACGAAAATCGTTTAACGTTTTCTTTGAAAGAGAAAGCGTTTCTGTGTATTCGGTATTTGATGCATGTTTAATCAGCTTCTTTCCTTTGGCATCGTAGATATTGGAATCGCCAGCATGAGCTAGTCCATTCCCATCTTCTCCAATACGATTAACACCAATCACATAAACCTGATTTTCAATTGCTCGTGCTTTTAATAAACTCATCCAAGGATCTCTTCTGGAAGCCGGCCAATTGGCTATGTAAATCAATAAATCATATTCGTATTCGCCTTTGGAATAATTGTTCTTAGCCCAAACGGGGAAACGCAAATCATAGCAAACCAATGGTTTAATTTTCCACCCTTTTAATTCTACTATCGGGCTTTCTGTTCTTCCTGCAGTAAATTTATGATGTTCACCACCCAAGCTAAACAAATGACGCTTATCGTAGTGTTGAAAATGGCCATTGGGTTGCACCCATAGCAAGCGGTTGTAATAATTTCCATTTTCCAGAATAATAATACTGGCACATATAACCGCTTGTTTTTGCTTGGCTTGATCTCGAAGCCATTGCATACTTTTGCCTTCCATTTCTTCTGCCACATCTTCCGGATCGACCACAAAACCCATGTTGAACATTTCGGGTAACACAATAAGATCAATATCTTCCTGAATTTGATCAATATCATAAGCAAAGCTCGCCAGATTTGCATCTACATCTTTCCATATCAAATCAGACTGGATAATACTTACTTTTAAATCTTGCATAATATATTTGCTGCTTTTTCGAGGGTTTCTTCGCCTTTTGCAAAACAAAAGCGTAAAATTTTATGATCATCCTTTTTCTGATAAAAAGCAGAAACAGGAATACTGGCTAAACCAAATTCCGTAATCAATCGTATAGCAAAATCCATTTCACCTTCATCAGTAATAGACGAATAATCAAGCAATTGAAAATACGTTCCATAAGAAGGGATTATTTTAAAGCGAGAAGCACTCAGTCTTTTTACAAAAAAATCACGTTTTTGCTGATAAAATTTACCCAAATGCAAATAATTTTCCGGATCTGTCATATACTCAGCTAAAGCATGTTGAATAGGTGTATTTACGGCAAAGACATTAAATTGATGCGCTTTCCTAAATTCGTTCATTAAATTTTGTGGAGCCAAAACAAAACCTATTTTCCATCCTGTTGCGTGAAATGTTTTTCCAAAACTCCCCACAACAACGCTTCTTTCAACAAGACTGGGATAAGCACAGACACTTTCATGCTTCTTTCCATCAAAAATAATATGCTCGTAAACTTCATCACTTAAAATAATAATGTCCGTATTTTTTGTGATTTTATCCAATTCGATCATATCCTGATTACTTAAAATACTTCCACTTGGATTGTGGGGCGTATTGATAATAATCATTTTTGTTCGATGCGAAATTTTATTCGCAACTTCTTGCCAATCGATATGATAATCCGGTAACTGGAGCTGGATATACTTAACCACACCGCCATTTAAAAGCACTGCCGGACCATAAGAATCGTAAGCCGGTTCAAAAATAAGCACCTCATCTTCGTCGCGAATAAATGCACTTATCGCTGTAAATAAAGCCTGAGTTGCTCCTGCGGTTACCGTTACTTCCGTCTCTGCATCATAATCAACCCCATAAGTTCTTGCTGTTTTGGCAACAATCTGATTACGAAATTCTGGAACGCCAGGCATTGGAGCATACTGATTATATCCCGCTTTCATTTTCTGATGTATGGAAGCAATTAATTTTTCAGAAACAGAAAAATCAGGAAAGCCCTGTGATAAATTTATTGCATTATGTTGGATTGCTAAACCGGACATTACAGCAAAAATAGAGGTCTCAACACCGGGTAATTTTGAGGTAATATTTCCATTATACTTATTCATAGTCACTTTCAATTTAAAGTGTTTTCTTTTTCTAATCAACTAAAATAAAGAATTCTCTTCAGTTATGCACAATTAAAATCAATCAAAAGTACGCAAATAGAAATAAACATCCGGTTTGGAATTTAAAAAGAAACTACCTTTGTAAAAACTCTTGTTGAATGTCGAAATTGTATTTAGTCCCTACACCTATCGGTAATCTTGAAGATATTACACTTCGGGCAATTCGTGTTTTAAAAGAAGTAGATTTGATTTTGGCCGAAGACACACGCACCAGTGGTCGACTGCTAAAACATTTAGGAATAACCAATAAACTTCTTTCCTATCACATTCATAATGAACACAAAAGTATACTTCAGCTTATCGATCGCATCCTTTCCGGCGAAAGTATGGCGCTTATAAGTGATGCCGGAACTCCAGCTATTTCTGATCCCGGATTTTTGTTGGTTCGCGCCTGTATTCAGAATAATATTGAAGTAGATTGCTTACCCGGTTCAACAGCATTTGTTCCTGCTTTGGTAAATTCAGGATTGCCTAATGATCGTTTTCATTTTGAAGGATTCTTACCACATAAAAAAGGGAGGCAAACACGTCTTATCGCTTTAGCAGAAAATCCTTTTACCACGGTTTACTATGAATCACCCCACCGTTTGGTTAAGAGTTTAAAGCAATTTGCTGAATTTTTTGGCGAAGATCGGCAAGCTAGTGTTTCCAGAGAAATAAGTAAAATGTACGAAGAAACAATTCGAGGAACTCTCAGCGAATTGGCTCAACATTTTGAACAAAAAGGAGTGAAAGGAGAAATTGTACTCGTAATTTCAGGGAAATTAAAATCCTCAACAGATTAATTTGATCCATCATATCACAAAAAAACCCGCAAATTTAAAAAGAGCGGGTTTATATCTTAAAACAGATAATATATTACGAAATTTTCTTCACTTTATCACCATCGTAGGCCCATTTTATATAAATAGCGGCCCAGGTAAATCCACCACCAAAAGCAGATAAAATAATTTTATCGCCTTTTCTTAATTGACTTTCCCAATCATTTAAACACAAGGGAATGGTTGCGTCTGTAGTGTTTCCGTATTTTTCAATATTAATCATAACCTGCTCTTTGCGAATTCCCATTCTACGTGCTGTAGCATCGATAATACGCAAATTGGCTTGATGAGGGACTAGCCATGCCAATTCTTCAGGTTTAATATTGTGCTTGGTCATCATATTGGCAGAAACATCGGCCATCCGAGAAACAGCAAACTTAAAAACGGCTTGTCCTTCCTGAAAAAGATAATGTTCTTTATTATCTACAGTTTCATGAGTTGGAGGAGAAACAGAGCCTCCTGATTTTTGATAGAGATAATCTTTTCCTGAACCATCAGTATGTAAATCTGCATCCATAATTCCAAAATCATCGGTTGTTGGCTCCAACATTATTGCACCACCGGCATCACCAAAGAGAATGCAGTTTTTTCTGTCGGTATAATCAACTATTGAAGACATCTTATCTGCTCCAACTACAATTACTTTTTTATAAAGTCCGGATTCAACATACATACGTCCCGTTTGAACTGCGAATAAAAACCCGGAACAAGCCGCATTTAAATCAAAAGCAAAAGCATTGATACAACCTGTATTATGAGCAATTATATTACTTGTAGCAGGGAATAACATATCGGGAGTTACTGTGGCACAAATAATTATATCTACTTCTTCTGCCTTGGTATTTGTTTTTTTCAAAAGGCCAAGAACCGCTTCAGTTCCTAAAACAGATGTTCCTTTTCCTTTTCCTTTTAAAATGTGTCTTTCTTTAATACCTGTGCGAGATTGTATCCATTCATCGTTAGTATCCACCATTGTGGATAACTCTTCATTTGTTAAAATATACTCAGGAACGTAAGCATTTATTCCGGTAAGAGCAGCATTTATTTTTGACATAATATTCCTTTGGGATTTAAGGCGGCGAAATTGCGGCTTTTTTAGCAGTCGACAAAATATTTTAACTATATTTTAGAAGTTTTAAATAGAAAGTTCGAAAAAAAAGCAAATAAATTCGAAAAGAAAAAGGGATACAGTCGAAAAATCAGGAATCCCTTTGTGTTTTTTTGTTGAAGCATGTCCGGCAAAGGGGTTCATAACTATCTGTTTCACCCAAAACAACTAAATCGTCCCCTTGAATAGTACGGTGCGAATATTGAGCCAGATCGCCACATTGCATACAAATGGCATGCACTTTGGTAACATATTCAGCAGTAGCTAAAAGATGGGGAATAGGTCCAAAGGGAACGCCTTTAAAATCCATATCTAAACCGGCAACGACTACACGAATACCCCTGTCTGCTAATTGGTTACAAACAGAAACTAATCGATTATCAAAAAATTGAGCCTCATCAATGCCCACAACGGAAATATCATTCACCAATAATAATATTTGTTCGGCACTCTCAACAGGAGTACTTTGTATGCTATTTGCATTGTGTGAAACCACATCTTCGGCATCATAACGCGTATCGATAGCCGGCTTAAAAATTTCAACTTTTTGTTTTGCAATTTTTGCACGGTTGAGTCTGCGTATTAATTCTTCGGTTTTACCCGAGAACATGGAGCCGCAAATTACTTCTACCCAGCCCTTTCGTGTTTGATGATTGTCGGTGATTTCTAAAAACATTTATTAACAAATAAACTTTAACAAAAATAAAATGAGTAATAAAACATGCGTTTTTTTCTTTCTATATTTAAACTGTTATTTACGCTGTTCCTTATAGAAGCAAAAATAAGGAACTTGGCAAAGAATCCAACAAAAGAATAAGAAATAAAATTTGAATCTTTAATTTAGCTAAACAATGAAACTGAATACTGCTTTTGAAGAAATGGAAGTTGTTTTAAATGAACTCAATGAGCAATTTGAAACAATAAAAAATAATGAAATTCGTATTCCACAAATCGAACTTGACATTATTATGGGAACTATGCGGACGCTATATGAGCACATGAGTTATTTAAATAAGCAGAAACATTTGATCGGTGCTAAAGACTTAACTATAAATGTCCATGAAGAAGTAAAAGAAGAAGTAGTAGATGTAGTTGAAGAAAAGAATTCATTTGAAAATGAGACGACTGAAATTCATGTAGAGACAAGCGATGAGTTAAAGGTGGATGTTCCCTATGAAGTAACGCGGGATTTTTTGGAAGAAATCAATAATTCGGAAGAAACTGCTAAGAACGGGTTGGAAGAATTACAGCAAGACATTGTTCCTCCAAAACAAGAGGAGTCAAAAGCAGAGAAGCAAAAGCCAAGTCTTCTTCTCCAGTTTGAGGATGAAATATTTTCTGTAAACGAAAATGTAGCGAACAAGAGCGAAGACAAAAGTTTAGTCAATAAACTTAGCAATACACGCATAGAAAACTTAAAATCAGCTATTGGCATTAACGATAAGTTTTTTTTCATCAACGAGCTTTTTGGGGGAAATTCACAAGCGTACGAAGATGTGATTTATGCCTTGAATAATTTTAAACGTTTTGAAGAATCAATGCAATATGTTAGCACTCTAAAGTATCGTCATGATTGGAATACAGAAACGGAAGCCTATCAAAAATTGATTCGTTTTCTAGAACGAAAATTTATTGAAGTTCATGCTTAAATAGACATTAAATTTGATCTGCATAAAAAGAGAAGACCAATCGTTAACCTCTTTATTGTTTTTATCATTACCAAATTCTTTTGCAAAAAAATGGATATTTGTCGAGCCTTATCAAAATAATTGAATGAAAATGTCTTGGTTCAGCTTTAAAGAAAGAGTACAATTTTTATGGCATTCGAAAAATGCACACGGGTTACATTCGCCTTTTGTATTTGCCTTTTATAATGCGGTGAAAAAACTAGAAAAAAGCAGCTCAAAAGTGAGTTTAAAATCAGTTGATTTCAGCAAAAAAGAAATTCGGCTTCTTTTAGCCATTATTCATCATTTAAAACCGGCGTCAACACTTATTATTTCAGCAAAAGAAACATCGAATTATAAATCCTTTTTTTCAAAAGAAACAAAACTAGTTTATTCTAAAAGCTTTAACGAATTACTCAATAAAGGCTTAAAACACGATATGATTATTCTTTCTAATGAGCATTCAATCAGCAGGGAAGAGTTTTTGGCTAATATCCAACCTTTAATTAATAATGAAAGTGTTGTAATCATTCCGCACATTCACGCGTCCAAGGAGGCAGAAACAAAATGGGAAAGCTTGTTAAAAGAAAAGTCGATTCGGATAAGCATGGATTTATTTTTTGTGGGATTGATCTTTTTTAGAAAAGAATCGACCAAACAAGATTTTTTATTACGTTTTTAATTTTATGCATATTTTAAAGAATTATGCCTATTTTTGAACTTCTTACAAAACCATAATTATGCAGGAAAAAGTTATATCTATCACCGACATTGCAAAGCATTATCAGGTAGGTACACAATTAGTAAAAGCCATACGAACCATAAGTATCGATATTTACAGAAATGAATACGTGGCCTTGATGGGGCCTTCCGGTTCTGGAAAATCAACTTTAATGAATATTTTAGGCTGCTTAGATACACCAACAAAAGGAAGGTATTTTTTAGCAGGGCAAGATGTAAGTAAAATGGAAGACAATGAATTGGCCGAAATCCGAAATTCCGAAATTGGCTTCGTTTTCCAAACTTTTAATTTGCTTCCTCGCTCAACAGCTCTTGAAAATGTGATGCTTCCATTGATATATGCAGGATATTCAAAAAAAGAACGTATCGAAAAAGCGACACATACTTTAGGCGATGTAAATTTATCTGATCGTATGGATCACCGTCCGAATGAACTTTCCGGTGGTCAAAGACAGCGAGTAGCCATAGCGCGCGCATTGGTAAATAAACCTTCTATCATACTTGCCGACGAACCAACAGGAAACCTCGATTCAAAAACTTCTATTGAAATAATGGGACTTTTTGAGGAAATTCATGCAGCTGGAAATACAGTCATTGTGGTTACACACGAAGAAGATATTGCGAAGCATTGTCATCGGATTATTCGTTTAATCGATGGCGAAGTATCAAGCGATAATGTAAACAAGGATATCACTCGCGTGAGTAAAAAAATACTTAGTGAGGTAGAGTAAAACAACTTATTTTCTTTCTTGTTGAAATGGATTTTGTAGATTTGCTCTATAAACACAATTTCAATGCTCATTTTCTACATCTCTCTTGCTACAATTGCTCTTTTAGCAATCATTTTTTATTTGATTTATAAAGGATTTCAAACCCCAGTAAATCCCCATAACAAAATCCCTAAAAATACGGGGCTTAAAATTCAGGAAGTTGATTTTCTCTCTGTAAAAAACCAACCTATTTATGCCTGGAAAATGGATGTTAATCCTGATTTTCCTACCTTGATATTGGTGCACGGATGGGGAAGAAATGTGGAGCGAATGACTCCGTATTTGAAAAGACTTTGCTGTCGGGGCTTTAATATGCTTGCTTTTGATGCACGAGGACACGGAAATAGTCATAAAGATGGCAATATGACGATGCTTAAATTTGCCGAAGATATAGCTTCGGCTACGGATTATATCTTGAGCAATGAAAAGCAAATAAATAAAGAGATTTCACTGATTGGATTATCTATTGGTGGTGCCTCTTCTATTTTAGCGGCCAGTCGTGACGAAAGAATTAGAAAGGTTGTGACAGTGGGCGCTTTTGCTCATCCATTGGTAGTTATGCGGAAGCAATTGAGCGATCGGCATATTCCTTATATCCCTTTTACCTGGTTGTTCTTTAAATTTATGAAATGGAGAATTGGTCTCGATTTTAATGCTATAGCGCCTGTTAATAATATTAAAAAAGCAAAAGCCGATTTTTTGTTAATACATGGTGTAAATGATAAAATCGTACCTTTAGAACAGGCTTTTCAATTAAAAGAAGCACAACCAAAAGTCGAACTCTGGAAAATTCCCAATCGTGGCCATTCCAATTGTCATTTAGAGCCCGGGTTTTGGGATAAAATAAGTGACTTTTTATTGGATAAATAAGCTGAAATGAACTATACGTTAAGCGATAAAGAAAAAAATCAGCGATTGGTCTGGTCCATTACCCGATCAGTATTAGAAACGGATAGCTACAAACATAAAAGACAGGGGAAAAAAAGCAAAAGTCATTGGAATCTCTTCACATCTATTCTAGGTCTTTTTGTTTTTGCAACTAAAATACTTGGTCTTTTTCAAAAAGGAAAATCAAATGTTTTTAATATAAGTATCAACCAACACCGATTGGCTTTCCCTGATTTGCCTGCGGCTTTCGATGGTTTTAAAATTCTGCATTTATCAGATCTGCATATTGATGCAGTGGAGGGATTGGACAACGCCATTATAGAGCGAATTAAAAAGGTCGATTTTAATCTTTGCGTTCTAACAGGAGATTATCGAAAAGAAAGTAGTGGTGTATTTACTCACATTTTAAGCCCCATCGAAAAAATTTCCAAGCAAATTCAAAGTGAATTTGGTCCATTGGCTATATTAGGGAATCACGATACCTATTTAATGGCCAACTATGAAGAAGAAAGTGGAATGAGATTGTTAATCAACGAGAAAGTGGAACTCAAAAGAGGAGAGGATAAAATAATTGTCAGTGGAACTGACGATCCTTTTTCTTTTTATACGAGCGCCTGTTTAATGGCATTTACTCCGGAAAAAGCCTTTAAAATAGCCATGGTTCATACTTCTGAATTGGCTGATATTGCTGCTGAAAATGATTATAATCTTTATCTGTGTGGACACACGCACGGAGGACAAATCTGTCTTCCGGGAGGAAAAGCTTTAATTTCTCATCAAACAGATGGGAATAAGCATGTAAAAGGTTTTTGGCAATTGGATAAAATGATTGGTTATACTTCGGTGGGTTGTGGCGTTTCCGGTGTTCCTTTAAGATTTAATTGTATGCCAGAAATTACCGTTTTTGAACTGGTTAAAGAGCAAAGTTAAAAAAGCCCATCTCGCTTCACAACTGGACAGGCTTTTATCTAAATATTTCTACTTGGTTTATTTCTTCGTTTTCAGCAACATCGCTTCTATACCTTTTACAGCACGGAAACCATCAGCAATAGCGCTAATAGCATCGGCAGTACGGTTTACAGCATCACCACCGGCAAATATTTTTGCATCTGAAGTCTGTTGTTGATCGTTGGTAACGATTCTACCACGATTAAGCTCAATCTTATTCACATATTCTTCTGAGATAAATGAATAATCAGCTTCTTGGCCAATGGCTCCAATAATGGTATCCACTTCAATAATTTTATTGCTTCCTTCAATAGGAACAGGACGCGGACGTGCGCCTTCTTCAGCAACCATTTCGGCTTCAATATATTCAATGGCTTTCACTTTTTTACCACTTTCGTCAGCAATAATGCGCACTGGAATAGCTTGTGGATGAATATGAACGCCTTCGTCTTCGGCGCCTTCTATCTCTTCCCAATCGGCAGGCATATCTTCCACACGACGACGATAAAGAATAGTAACTTCGGCATTATGACGAGCTGCAACGCGAGCACCATCAATAGCCACGTTTCCACCACCAATCACAACTACTTTCTTTCCAACATCGAAAATCTCTTCGTTATTAATCATACGAAGATATTCAACAGCAGGAATGGAGTTTTCAAGATCCTCACCTTCAACACCTAATTTCCAAGGTTTTTCAAATCCAATACCAATAAACACTGCATCGTGTTTTTTATAAATTTCATCGAAAGTAATATCGGTTCCAACACGTGTATTGAAGTTTATTTTAACACCAATTTTCTGTAAATAACCAATTTGTTTATCTAAACTATCCATGGGTAAACGATATTTTGGAATACCGTACATCGTCATTCCACCACCAAATCTTTTCGCTTCGAAAACGGTAACATCAAAACCACGTAAAGCTAAATAATACGCAGCAGTTAAACCCGAAGGTCCTGCACCAATAATACCCACTTTATAGCCATTGGCTTCCTGAATCTCAGGATTTACAATTTCTTTAATAAGGTCGGAAGTTTGAGCACGCTCAGTAGCATAACGCTTTAACCAACGAATAGCCACGGCTTCGCCTCTAACAGCAATTGCACAAACATCTTCACATCGACGAGTACAAACTTTACCACACATTTCGGGCAAAGGATTATTATCATAAATAATCCGTAAAGCATCATCATCATTTCCTTTAGCAATGGCATTAATATACTCTGGAATATGCATGTGATCGGGGCAAACTTCGGTACAAAGACTGCAGGAAATACAGCGACTAGCTTCAGCACGAGCCTCTTCTTCGTTATAACCCAGAACAACTTCTGCAAATGATTTCACGCGTTCAGTTCCTTCTAATTCTCGCATTGGAATACGCTCGAAGTTCATCAAACTGGTTTCCACACTACTTGTAAAAGAAAGTTGATCTTTTCCATAAGGATTATCAACCCCGGGTGTCCATAAAAAGGAATTAGCATCGGGTGAAACATAGTCGTATTCCTTCGTCAGATTTAGCGAGCCTGTGGGGCAAACATCAACACAGAGTGCACACCAGCAACAACGACCATAATCTACTCGCGGACGTAATCCGGAGTTTCCTTTGTCTTGGCTAATATTAAATTCCGCCGCCAATTCTACCATATCAATGGCTTCATTCATACAAATGGTTGAACAGTTTCCACAGCCAATACAGGCGTTTAAATCGTTATAATGAAAGCCACGATAACGATCGGCAGTATCCTGACCTAAAACGTCCATACGCTTGGTATGTGGGTTTTTACCAAATTGAGATAAACCCGTTAATGGTCTTAATAATCCTTTTAAATCGAAAAAACTCATCGTTTTCTATTTATGATTGATGGGTTGCAATTGCACCCTAATATCTTATTATCTTTCAATTTCGGGCGGACAAACACCAAGGCTGTTCATTATGAACGAGACATCGGCTAAATTTTCACCCACTAAAATATCCTCCAACAAACTAATGCCGTGCGCATAAGCCGGGCCACGGGCATGAACTCTACGCGGTTTATCACTACCATCGCTCACTACGTGAAAACCAAATTCACCTCGAACACTTTCAACTTTTCCATAAGCCGAGCCGGCAGGAATAGTCCATTTCATGGGATTTGGCATTTTATTTAAATAATCCCCTTTGGGAAGGTTCTGAATAATTTGTCGCACCATAGAAATGGATTGACGAATCTCGAACTGACGCACTTTGGCACGAGCCCAGACATCCCCACCATCGAAGATTCCCATTTGAAAATCAAGTTTATCATACGCATCGTATGGATTGTCTTTACGAACATCGTGACCGATACCACATCCACGAAGAGGAGCACCAACTACACCCCATTCCATTGCTTTTTCTTTGGAAATAATGCCAACGCCTTGCGCTCTCTTTTGGAAGATAGCACTATCAAACATCATACGATCGTAATCGTCGATGCGCTTTTCGATATAATCCATAGTGTGAAGCACTTTATCTTCAAATCCTTCCGGAATATCGCGACGAACGCCACCTGGCCAGATGTACATATGGTAAATCCGACCACCTGTTAATTCTTCGAATAAATCGAGGACGTAATTTCTATCACCCACTGACCACTGACCAACAGTATATAAACCCGCCGATCCATTTTGCCCAGCATACCAAAGCATAAAGCTCTGAATACGAGCTAATTCCAAAACAAGTGAGCGGAGATATTTTCCTCTTTCAGGAACTTCTCTTCCTTCGATTTGTTCTACAGCTAATGCAAAAGCTGCTTCCGGTGGATCTGGCTCAGGAACACAGAAGCGACATAAAATAGTCGTAGACTGCATCCAGTTTCTACGTTCGATTAATTTCTCAAAAGCACGGTGTAAGTAACCTACGTGAGTAGTTGCTTTTACAATCGTATCGCCTTCTAGTTGAAGTTTTACCATCATATTTCCAGTAATTCCCGGATGCTGAGGGCCAAGATATAATGTTGTAGACTTTTCTCTCATCTTATTCTCTTGAGTATTTTTTTGCAAAATCAGGAATTTCTTCACCGCTACGCTTCGCAATCCGTTCTCTTACATCTTGTTTATCTTCTCTACCTTCCCTTTCGAAAAAAGTATCATTTACATATTCAAGGGTATCAAAATCGCGACGCATAGGTGGAGCATCTTCCCAATCTTCCAATATAAATTCTTTTTCGCCAACAAAGCCAGGAAATTCAACTCCAAACATTTCACGGATTTCGCGCTGATAGGTATTGATTTGTCGCCAAATCATATCGGTATTTTCCATACTGGGATTTTCCCTATCGAGGCGTGTTTTTACAAAGAGGTTTATTTTTGTTTCGGGTGACCAAATAATATAAACCAATTCAAATTCTCCACTTTCGAGCCAGTCGACACAACTTAAATGTACAAAGCTGATATAGCCGAGCTTTTCTTTAGCATAAAGCAATATGGATGAAACCTGTTCTTTTGTTGCAAAAGCAAAAACAGTATCCTTTCTAACCACTTCCGTTATCAGATGCTCAAAGGCCGTTTGAAGCTGTTGAGCTAAGATTTCTTCTTTTGAATATGTTGTTCCCATAGCTTCCATTTTACCAATTGTATTCTACCAAAGGCCAGTTTTTAAGTACTTTTTTCTGGTTTTCACGATACCATTCTAAGTTTTCTTTGTATTTCTTTGCACCATCGGCTTTGCCGGCTGCAATCAAGCGTTTCAATTCTTGAAAGCCGGAGATAACAGATTCTGGCCGAGGCATACATCCGTTAATATAAACATCAACAGGAATGTATTTATCGAGCAATTTAATGGTATTGTAAGAATCCCAATACATGCCTCCGTTAATCGTGCAGGAACCAAATCCAATAACATATTTTGGATCTTGCATTTGCTCATAAACACGAATAACACGTTTCAATGTTTTGGTTGATAGATAACCAGTTATCAGGAGTAAATCGGCCTGACGAGGAGTAGCCGCACCACGAACACCAAGACGTTCAGCATCGTAACGCGAAGTTAGGGTTGCTGGCAACTCAATAGCACCACAGCCGGTTCCATAGGCCAACATGAAAAGTGAATTTTTCCTTGTGAAATTCTGAATATAATCAACGATTGTTTGTGCGTTCTTGTCGTTATACATCGAAATTATTTTTTTTCGTTTTTATTAGAAAGCTGCATATAAAATGGCGATAAAGCCAAAAAATAGAGGCCACTTCCAAAAATAAGTTATTGCCTGTTCAGTTCGATAGCGTGGACTGATAACACCATATAAAACAGGAATCATATACAATGCGAATGTTTTAATTACGAGAACAACCAAATTGGAAGCTCCGCCCATAAAGATATCCACAAAAAGGGCTAGCTTTACAAAAGCAAATATGGAACCGCTTGTCATCATCATTCCAAGGTATTTACCACCGAATTCTGATATAGGTCCTGAGGATACTTCTGCGGGGGCAGTAACAATATCAAAGGGAGCATAACTGAACATGCCAAGCATGGCCATAATTGCAGCCATGAAAGCAAAAGGATTGCTAAACATTAACCAAGTTCCACTCTGTTGTTGAACCGCTATCATTCCTGTTATGGAAGTTGTATGAAACTGCGTCATCAAAGCCACCATGGCCATCACAAAAGGGATTTCGTAGCCAACCATTTGGCTTAAACCACGCGTTACCCCAATGGCTGAATTTGGATTTCCTGTTTGTCCGGCACCTAAAGCCATTCCCAAAGAACCAAAGACCATCATATAGACCAAAAAGACCAAGTCTCCACTAAAATTTAGGTTGGAGAACCAGTTTCCATCTGTAAGAATAGGTACAAACATCAAAGAAGTGATAGAAGCCGTAATTGCAAAGACTGGCCCCATATGTTGCATAACTCCATGATTAATACTGGTTTCTTTAGAATAGAGTTTTAAGACATCAATGAAATTTTGATAAATGGGAGGCCCCACTCGATTTTGGATGCGAGCAATCACTTTTCTATGGGCGCCACCATAAAACATACCAACAATAAAGGCGAGTAATATTGTGGCCAGAGCTCCGAGTATTTGTATTAGAATTGTATTCATTTTACAGAATCTTTATTTCTTTTTTATTATAATTTCCATTTCCTATACAGTCTTTAGAATCCAAAATATTTTGTTCCTGCAATTAATAACAAGGCTAAAAAGGCCATAACATAGATTGCGTAAAACTGGCCGTTTCCGTTGTAAAAGCGTCGAACAAAATCGAATAAGGCTTCTAATCCTTTTCCAAAATCGGTATAATAATCATCAATTTTTCTTTTAAGCAAAGGCCAGATTGCTCTTTCAAAAGGTTTGTAAAAATCGATTTGAAAGGTCATATTATCTTCAGGTTGAATAATTTCTCCAGAAGAACTAATATCTTTTGTTGTAACATAACGTTGATTTTTATATCCTTTGATGGTAATAAAAGCCAAAGCAATCAAGAAGACTCCAACTATTGAGGTCAATACATTTACAAGAGCAACCTTATCGCCCCAGGTATTAAATAAGACTGTTAACTCCCACCAAGATTCGTGAGGTAAATTAGACTGAAAGCCAAAAGAAGCCATAGCACTTTGAATAGGCTCCAAGATAAAACCAGGATGGGATCCGCTTAAAACAGAGATTCCTGATAAAATTAACATTGGAATCAACATGCTTAGAGGAGCTTCTTTAACGTGCGCAAATTCAGGTTCTTCCTGACCGAGGAACATACCAAACAAAATGCGATAACTGTAGAGGAAAGCTGCCGTGCTGGATAAGAAAACCATGATGACCAAATAATAATGACCCGAAGTAATCAAGGCTTCGTAGAGCATCCATTTTCCAACAAAACCACCTAAAGGAGGAAGTCCTGCTAATGCAATAATGGAAATTAAAGTAGCGACAAAGGTCCAAGGCATTCTTCGTATAAGGCCGCTAATTTTAGTCATGTCTGTTGTTCCTACTTGACGTTCTACGGCTCCTACAGCCATAAATAAAGTAGATTTAAAAACAGCATGCAAGACCGCTAGAAATAAACCGGCCATCACACCCAAATACGTATTGGAAGCTAAACCGATGATGATATAGCCTATTTGAGCAATAGAAGAATAGGCTAAAAGTTTCTTCGCATCAGATTGGATAACGGCATAAAAAGTTGCCAATACAGAAGTGATGGCAGCTAGCCAAGCCACGACTTCGTTAATTAGCCAGTTTTGAGTACTGACTAAATTAAATAAAACCAAGGCAAATCCAAATACGCCCATTTTTGAAAGCGCTCCAGAGAATACTGCGGTATACGACATTGGAGATTCTGAATAAGCCCGAGGAGCCCAAACGTGTAAAGGCATCATAGCGCTTTTAACACCAAATCCAATCATCAACAAAATGGCGATAGCAATCTGGTACCCAGACCCTATTGCAAAAATACTTGCGAAAACATCTTCAAGAAGAAAACTTCCAATAAAGCTATTTACAATAACAATGGCCATCAACATGGAATAAGCACCAATGGCACTAAAAATCATATATTTTAAACCTCTCCTGTCGACATCATTTCCACTATAAATCACGATAAAGTATGAAGACCAAGTCATGATTTCCCAAAAGAAAAAGAGGGAGATTAGATCGCGACTCATTAAAATGCCCAGCATGGCGCCGATACTAAAGAGGAAATTCATATAGAAATAGCCCAAACGATCTTTTCCTTTCATATAGGCGGTAGAATAGATCAGGGCAAGTGAACCGAGTACCACGACGATAATGCCAAACAAATAGCTAGCCGATGTAAAACCCCATTGCATGTGGATGCCAAGAACGTCAAAATTTAAACGATTGCTGATTCCGGTACTAAAAAACAAATAAGAAACACCAAGCATCAATAAGACCACAAAAATATCGCGTAAGGCGGGTACAAATTTATTGAGTATAAAGGCAAACAACGCGCCTCCAAACATTAGTATTAATAAGAGTATTAAACTGTTCATTTCTTTTCTTTTTAATGTAGGCCCACAGACAAAACCGATTGTATATAATGTTGCTTATCAAGTAAATCAGTTGCTGCCCGTTCTATTAAACCGGAAATTAAATCGGGATAAACCCCTATGACTATAATGACTATTGCCAAAATAAGCATTGAAATTTTAGCATTGAAACTTGGAATTTTTATCTCGATTGTAGAAATACGTTCTCTGAAATAAATACGATGAAGTACTCTGAAATAATAGACGATTTCGACAACACTCACCGCTAAAATTATTGCAATAACCGCAATTAAACGAACATCGGCGGCAGCCATCAAAATATACAACTTACTCCAGAATCCTGCAAAAGGAGGAAGACCCACGATAGCTAAGGAACCAAGAGCAAACAAGAAGGATGTAAAGGGTAAGCTTTTCCCAATTCCATCTAAATCTGAAATATTTTTTTCTTTCGAATGATAAACCAAATAAGTACCGCTTAAGAATAATAAGCTTTTGATAACGGCATGATTAAACATCAAAAAGATAGCGGCGAAAACGGCTTCGTGTGTTCCAATACCAAAAGCCACTAAAACCAAACCCATTTGTCCAATACTGGAATAAGCCAGCATTCTTTTGAGTTTGCCTTGGCGTAAAGCAATAACTTCAGAAACGGCCATAGTGATTACTCCCATAATCATTAGGAGAGGGAATATTTCGTGCACATCAAAGAGGGTGAATATGACCCTAACCAATCCGTAAATTCCTGCTTTCACAACCATTCCGGCAAAAATGGCACCAATAGGTCCAGGAGCTTGTGTATACACATCAGGCGCCCAGCCATTCAAAGGAAACATTTCGGCTTCAATACCAAAACCCACAAAGAAAAGCATCAGGATAACACCTTTCATATACGGATTTACATCGGGCATTTTTTGTGCAATGTCAGCCATATTCAAAGTTCCAACTTGCGAATAAAGCAAGACTATTGCCAATAAAATGAAGAAAGAAGCAAATGAACCAACAAGTAAATATTTAAATGCGGCTTCAGCGCCATCACGTTCGCGATAGAAAGCGGTTAAAGAATAAGCCGAAATGGCGGTTATCTCAAGAAATACAAACATATTGAAGATATCACCCGTGAGAACGATACCAATGGTACCAGTAATCAGCATCATCATTAAAACATAAAATTTTTCTGTTTGCGCGTCTTCTACTTCTCGTTTAAAATTATAGGTGTACATCCAAATGATAAAGCCCAGCATACTAAATAAACTAGCTAGGAATCCGGAAAAAGGACTAAACACTAAATTGATGCCCCAAGGAGGACGCCAACCCGCAATAATTTCAACAATCATAGTGTTTTGCGAAATAACCTGATTCATCAAAACTACAGAGATGTAGGAGAGGTAAAGCAATACCAATCCGGGAATAATTCTAACCAATTCCTTATTTAATTTTCCAAACAAAGGAATTAAAAAGGCCGCTATAAGCGGAATTGCGATATATTGTACTGGAGAAATTACCATTTTAAATTCTTTATTTCGTCAATAGCTGCAGTATTATGATGTCTGTATAAACGCATCACCAAAGAGAGCGCAACAGCGGTAACGGCAAAGCCGATAACAATAGCGGTTAGTACCAAAGCCTGAGGTACTGGGTCAACCATAACCACGTTTTTACCAACAACCTCAGCAGAAAAAATAGGAGCTGTACCGTCTTTAACATAACCAATGGCCATAAATAATAAGTTAAGGCCGGAATCTGCAATGGAAAGACCGATAACGATCTTCAACAGATTTTTCTTAGCCAGAGTAGCATACAGACCTATAAGAATAAGGGCTATGGCTGTTCCGTAAAAGCTTATCATTAAAAATTCATTCATCATACTTATTATTTTTCTTTATTGGCTTCAGGCCGATTGTTTAACAATAATGTATCGATAAGACCCGTGAGTTCTGCGGCGACTTTGAATCCTACAGCAACATAAATAATTCCGATTATTCCACCACTTAACAAATTATTCAATTCACCGGTAGGCAAAAAGTTTTCGAGAAAAGTCTTTCCGAGAATTAATCCCGTTACACCTAACAAAACAAATACTATTCCGGCAATAGATTCTATCCAACTGATTGTGCTGTGATTGACTTTAAACTTCCGGTAAGAAATCAACATCAATAGCGAAGCGGTAGCAATAATTACTCCGCCCTGGAATCCTCCTCCAGGCGATAGATGACCGTGAATAAAGACATAGGCTCCCAAGAGAATAATTATTGGGAAAAGAATTTGGCTACCAATTTGAATAATCCTACTCGATGCTTTTTTGGCGCGTATATCTTTTTCGCCTTTACGTTTACGGCGAAACATAATGCTTGCTAATCCAGTAGCGGCTAAAAACAAAACGGTAACTTCTCCAAGAGTATCAAAACCACGATAGTTAACAACAATAGCTGTAACAGTATTGGAAACTTTTAATTCAGAAGGCGATTTATCTAAATAATAATCACCAACATTTACTCTGTTCTCGCCAAAAGGAATTTGTGAAACTACATCTACAATATAATAACCTACAATAGCAAGAATAAGGAATATAAAGAATCGTTTCATCATTTTTCACCTCCTTTTTTCACATCAATTTTAGATTTCTTTTCATCACAGCATTCTATTTCAGTTGTATTCCGGATAGTGATAATAAAGATGATGGTTGTTAAAGCAACTCCAATAGCCGCTTCGGTTAGGGCTACATCGGGAGCTTGAAGAATAAAGAAAAACATAGAAAGTCCCAGGCTAACTACGCCTGTTGAGACTACAGCATAAAGTAAATTCTTTGAGATGACCGCATAAATGGCTGCAGCAATCGTTAGAATAACTAAAACAATAATAGGGATAACTAACCAATTCATTCTTTTTCCTCCATCTTTTCTTTCACTTCTTCGTAAGCGTCTATATCCTCTTGAGAAAAGGGTTTAAGTTTATTCTTATAACTTCCACGAGCAATGGCATGAGAGCTTAGCGGATTAGAAAAAGCAATGAATAAAATCATGGCTACCAATTTAATCCACCAGTCAGGCTCCATAAATGCAACGCCGAGCAGCAAACTCATAGCGCCAAGGGTTGAAGCTTTTGTTCCAGCTTGTATTCGAGTATAAACATCGGGCATTCGGAAAATACCGAGAGCACCTAAAAAAAGGAATATCGCGCCTATGCTAACGAAAAAATAGCCTAAATATGTTAATGCATTTCCCATACTAAACGCCTCCCTCCAGATAACGGGCAAATGCTAAAACGCCAATAAAACCAAGCACAGCATAAACCAATGAAACATCAATATAAATAAAGCGACCGAAAAGGTGAGCCATAAAAACCATTGCTGCAATAGCTAATGTAGAAAGGGTATCCAAGGCAACCACACGATCAGAGGCCGTGGGGCCTTTTATAAATCGCACAAATCCCAACAAAATAGCTAGGAAAATAATGGCAATGATTACCAAATTAAAATAGTCGTCGAAGATCATATCTATTTATCAAATATTTTGATTAGAATTTTTTCAAAATCAGCAGCTATTGCTTCATAAATACCCGCTTCATCTTTAGCTGTCATTTTTAACCAATGGATGTAAAATTCATCCTCAACCAAATCAACAGTAAGTGTTCCGGGTGTTAGCGTAATGCTGTTTGCCAAAACCATTTTGGCGAAATCAGATTTTAAGCTCGTTTTAAACTTAACGATACCTGGATTTACAGGCAGTTTAGGATTAAGAACAATTTTAGCGACTTGAAAATTGGCTTTAATCAATGCCACAATAAAAACAAAAGCATATTGAATTAAATACAATACTCTTTTCGGATGAAAAAGGCGAAGGCCACAGCAAGTAAAAGAGGTAAAATTTAATGCGGCAATTATGCCTGTAACGATAAGCCCAGTAATAATTTCGGCAGCTGCTAAACTTACAGTAAAAGCGTACCAAACTACCATTAACATTAACCAGGTATATAAAAACCTACCCCATTTCAACGATTTGTTTTTCATATGTCAATTACTTAAATTAAAATCCTGGAGATTTTCAATCGCCACATTTTCGGCAAAAGTAATTGAAATAATAAGTGACATTTATGCGCTTTACTAATTTATATTTAATCTATGTAACCAAGTACTTTTGTTAGATTTGGAATATTAATTTATCTAGCTGATTATAGGAATAATAAGTCTTTATTTTTAATGAAAGTATTTAACTTTTTCCAAGAAAAGGCTTCCTTTCCACTCCATTATTAAAAAGGGATAAAAGCAAGCAAAGTTAAGCCGCCCATAAAGAGAACAATTATTTCAAAAAGCTTTTCATCATTTTTAAAATAGCTTAGGGCTTGTTACGAAATAAGTTCTCTGAATCAGGCGAAGTTATTTTGTTAGATAGCGAGGCAAAAAACGCAGGCATAGCAGAGCTACGACGAGGCTTTTTAACAAAGTTAACGGGCAAAAGAGCGAGCATAAACGGAGTAGTTATTTCGCAACAAGCCCTTAGCTAATTTTGAATAAATAGAGCTCTCCACAAATTATAATAATGGTCTTTCGATAAATCTTATCTTTGCAAAAAGATTGAATTATGATTAAATCAATGACCGGTTACGGAAAAGCATTAGTAGCCTTACCAAATAAAAGTATAACCATTGAAATCAAAGCGTTGAACAGTAAATATTTTGATTTCGTTTCCAGAATTCCATCGCTCTATAAAGAAAAAGAGCCGCAAATAAGAACGCTATTAAACGGATCTCTGGAACGTGGAAAAATTGAGTTAGTGATGTTTACTGAAAACAAGACCGTGGATACTTCGGTAAAAGTAAATCAGGCCGCTGCCGAAGCCTATTTAAAACAAGTTTACGATTTAAAGAAACAGCTTAATTTACCTGATGATCCAAATTTATTAAGTACACTTCTTAAAATGCCCGATGTTTTGAGTTCGCCGAAAGAGGATTTGGATGATGAAGAATGGATTGAAGTTGAAAAGGGATTGAAACTTGCCGCACTAAATTTAGATGATTATCGTCTGGAAGAAGGCAAGGCTCTTCTCAAAGATTTTATACTTCGCATTTCGTTGATTAAGGAATATTCCGAAGCCATAGTCCCTTTTGAAGAACCTCGCATTGAACTGTTAAGAACACGTTTTAAGAAAAGTTTGGATAGCTTGGTTGAAGAAACTTCTTTCGATAGCAATCGGTTTGAGCAAGAGCTTATTTATTATATTGAAAAACTGGATATTACGGAAGAAAAAGTTCGTCTTGCCCGTCATTTGGATTATTTTGTCGAAACCATAAATGATGATGGAGCCAATGGCAAAAAACTCAATTTTATTGCTCAAGAAATAGGACGTGAAGTAAATACCATTGGATCTAAAGCCAACAGTGCCGATATTCAGAAATTGGTTGTAATGATGAAAGATGAGCTTGAAAAAATTAAAGAACAACTTTCGAATATTTTATAATGAAAGATCAAAAACGCAAAGTATTTATCTTTTCAGCGCCTTCCGGTTCGGGGAAAACAACAATTGTTCGCGCATTGCTTGATGCGGGATTATCATTCTCTTTTTCTATTTCCGCAACAAGTCGTCCGAGTAGAAAAACAGAAACTCACGGAAAGGATTATTATTTTGTGAGCCCAGAGGAATTTCGGCAAAAAGTTGAAAAAGACGAATTTATTGAGTGGGAAGAGGTTTATGAGAACATTTCTTACGGAACTTTAAAAAGCGAAATCGAGCGAATTTTCGCTTTGGGAAAATACCCCATTTTTGATGTGGATGTAGTTGGAGGCTTGAGTCT
>JAGGUP010000133.1 GCA_021158405.1 Bacteroidales bacterium | reverse complement strand
GGTGTTGTTTATGGGTTTTTTACCTTTCTTTTTTTCTTATTTTTTCTTTGCGTCTCCGCGCCTTTGCGTGCTATTATTTCTCGCGAAGCTGCGAAGTCGCTAAGGTGTTGTTTATGGTTTTTTATTTTTCCATTTTCTTGTTTTTTCTTTGCGTCTCCGCGTCTTTGCGTGCTATTATTTCTCGCTAAGCCGCAGAGTCGCTAAGGTGTTGTTTGTGATTTTTTATTTTTCCATTTTCTTATTTTTTCTTTGCGTCTCCGCGCCTTTGCGTGATGTTGTTTCTCGCCAAGCCGCGAAGTCGCTAAGGTGTTGTTTGTGATTTTTTTACCTTTCTTTTTTTCTTATTTTTTCTTTGCGTCTCCGCGCCTTTGCGTGCTATTATTTTTAAAGATACAAATTGTATACTTTTACTGTTAATTAATAGAAAACTATTATATTAGACCAATCAAAAAAAAGATTTATAATGAAAAAAGTCTATCCTTTAATTCTTCTTGTGATATTTATTATGACAGCTTGCATAAACAACCACAATAAGCAAACTGGTATTGTAATTGAAATGCAATCACCAGAATTGGCTGATACAATTTCTGTTTATATTACAGGAAGCATCTCCGTTTTAGGGAATTGGGATCCTGCTACAGTAAAAATGCAGTCTTTGGGAAACCATATTTGGAGATTTTGTCTTCCAGATCAAGTGCCGGAATTAATTGAATATAAATTTACGCTCGGCTCTTGGGAAAAAGAAGCTGGAGGAGCCAATGGTTTACCTTTACAAAACTTTATTTTAAAGCCAAAAGGCGACACTTTGGTAAAACACGAAATCTATTTTTGGCTGGATGGGAAACCTAGAACTTTTCAAGGAGAAATTACAGGCAACGTGAAGTATCACAGACAAATGCACGGAGAAGGAATCCTCGATCGTGATCTTGTAGTTCTTCTTCCTAATACGTATGAATTGAATACCAACAAGCATTATCCGGTATTGTATATGCACGATGGTCAGAATCTTTTTGATCCGGCTACCAGTTCCTACGGTGTAGATTGGCAAATTGATGAAACTTTGGATAGTCTTTCCAAAACAGATCAAATTGAAATTCCAATTGTTGTAGGAATATACAATACGAATGAACGAACAGCGGATTATACCATCGGCAAACAAAGCGAAGCTTATGCGCAGTTTGTTGTAGACGTTGTAAAACCTTTTATCGATAAAAATTATCGTACTCTTCCAGAGGCAGAGAATACAGCTGTTGGAGGTTCTTCCTACGGCGGATTGATTTCCTTTAAAATGGCTTGGGAATATCCAAATATTTTCTCTAAAGCTTTTTGTTTATCACCTGCATTCAAAGTGCAAAATATTGACTATGTTCAAAATGTATTGGATTATAAAGGCGAAAGAAAAAATTTGACTTTTTATATTGATAACGGAGGTCTTGGTTTGGAAGAACAATTGCAACCCGGAATAGAAGATATGCTAAAAGCGCTTGAGGAAAAAGGATACAAAAAGGACAAAGATTTTTTCTGGGTTTCAGATAAGGAAGCTCGTCATTTTGAATCGGATTGGGCCAAGCGAATGCCGCAGGCTTTTGTGTTGATGTATTCAAAGAAGAATTAAAATCAATACAATTTGCTCTAATATATGAAGACTCGATTTTTAAAAGTAAATCGATTCATTGAAAAAACACTATTTATTAGCGCATCAAAAAAACCCACCAATCTATCAGAATGATGGGCTTATGTTTTAGCTGTATTTTATTTATCACCCCCTGTTTTTAAGGTTATAACAATAACCCCATTTGCTCCACGAGAGCCATAAATAGCGGTTGAGGGTCCTTTTAATACAGAGATTGATTTAACATCATTTGGCGGAATATGAGAAACGGTTTCCATCGGACTTCCATCTACGATAATTAGCGGGCTGCTGCTTCCATTTACAGTAGAAGTACCTCTAATTTTTATTGTTGTTCCGGAAACGCTTACGCCGGGGACTTGTCCTCTTATCATGTCATAAATATTAGAATATTGTCGGGCATCATTTAAAGCGTCTTGTTTCACTTCGCCCACGCTTGATGTAAGGTTCTTTTTATGGGCTAATCCGTAACCCACATTGATTATATCGTCATTCGGTTTTTGTGGTTGGTTAAGTGGGTCTTGTTGTAAGGATAAATCTTGTGTCGACAATACAAACGTTACCTCTTTTTCGCCTTGGTATTCGAGTTCCGCATAACCATTAAAAAGGGCAAAAACGCCAATCAATTTTACGCTTGGTTTTAGTCGAAGCCTGAACCGACCTTGGTCATCGCTTATCGTGTTTACCTTTTCACCATCAACATAAAAAGTAGCATTGGCTATTGGGAAATTTAAACTATCGATAACGAAGCCTTTAAGAATTACTTTTTTATTTTTCTTCCTATTTTGAGCAATACTTTCACCAACAATAAAAAGACTAAACATGAGGATAAAAATCAGTACTTTTTTCATTTTTTATTTAAAGAGTTATACAATTTTTCGAAATCAGAAACGAGGAATCAAAAGGAGTTGATTGATTATAAACGTATTCCGCTATTTATCGCTTGCTGATTTGAGTTTGATTAAAATAACGCCGTTTGCTCCTCGCGAACCATAAATAGCGGCTGAAGATCCTTTTAATACGGAAATTGATTTCACATCCATTGGAGAGATATCAGAGATACTGCTTACGGGACTTCCGTTGACCACATAAAGGGGTTCATTGCTTAAAGTGAGTGAGCTCAATCCCCGAATGGTAATACTTGAGCCATTGACTACTACTCCTGCAACTTCGCCTTTTATCATATCGAAAATGGTTGCATAATGTTGTGCATTTTTAAAACGACGTTGATTAACCTCACCCACACTTGTTGTTAATTTTCGCTTGGATGAGGTGCCATACCCAACATTTACAATTTCTTCTTCTACTCTAGTTGGTTCATTTAAAGGGTCTTGATGTACCGAATTATCTATGGACAAGACAAAGGTTATCTCTTCCTCTCCATCGTACGTATATTCAACAGCTCCATTGAAAAGAGTAAAAACGGTAATTGTTTTTACGCTAGGTTTTACTTTTATTTTAAAATGTCCTTCAGCATCGCTTTTAGTGCCGCAATTTTTGCCATCAATAAAAACAGAGGCGTTTTCAACAGGATTTTTTTCTTCGTCTAAAACAATGGCATTTAGAGTCACTTTTTTATGTTTCTTTTTATTCTGAGCATAATTGTTTCCAACGATAAATAGACTAAGGATTAAAATAAGGGTTAATTTACGTTTCATGATATTGTGTTTTTTTTGTTGTACGAAGATACATTATTTTTTTATCGATTTTCTTAAACCAATCGTGTGATTTATGAGTTAAACCTTAGTACATGACAAAAAATATATTCGTCCTGAAAGTACAGCTTATTCTATCCGCCAACTGGCGGAAACGCCCCGGGTTAAATATTAAACTATTTTAATCGACTTGAACCGAGCTTGCGAGCTCACCGTAGGTATAAGGCAAATAAATTAAGCTATCCTTTCAGGATGCTGTATTCTATTCTATTTCCTAATGCTTTGCATTGGGCTGAATTAAATAAGGATTTCAGCCTATTATAATATTTTATATCAAACTCAATTTTTGTCATGTACTAAGGGCTTAAACACACTCTGACTTGCAAGAATAGACTGGCCAAATTGAAAAATTTGTACATTAGCACACAATTAACCAATTAAAATATAAACCTATGCGAAAAATGATTCTTATTTTTGCTTTTTTAGCCATCGGTCAATCTTTCTTAATTGCACAAAATAAAAAAGTAGTTTCTCCCGAAATTTACGATGACTGGAAAGGCCTTAAGGCTGCTGTTATTTCAACAAACGGCAATTATGTGAGTTTTGAAATAAATCCTCAAGTAGGTGATGGGAACCTGATTATAAAAGATTTTGATGGAAGCAACGAAAAGAGTTTCCCTCGGGGATACAAGGCTGTTTTTTCAGATACAGAAGATTATCTCACTTTTCAGGTAAAAGCAGAGTATAAAAAAGTGCGCGATCTCAAATTGAAAAAAAAGAAAAAAGATGATCTCCCTAAAGATTCTTTATTTATCCTGAACCTTAAAACCGGTGAACTGGATTCGTATGCAGATTTAATTTCCGTTGAAGTGGCCAAGGAAGAGAGTAATTGGATGGCTTTTTTACTAAAACCCGAAGAACCTAAAAAGGACACCGCAAAGAAAAAAGAAGAAAAGAAAAAACCCAAAGCCAAGAAAAAAGCTCCAAAAAGCGATCCTAAAACCAATACTTTATGGGTAATGAATCCTGCAAGTGGTGCAAAACAGGAGTTTAAAAATGTGGT
>JAGGUP010000041.1 GCA_021158405.1 Bacteroidales bacterium | reverse complement strand
GCTCTTGAGGAAGCGAGCGTAAACAATAATATAGAACCTTTTACCCTTTTCATCTCAGAGTTAGTTAAATTAAGTTTAAAAGGTACACCAGCAGCTAAAACAATTGAAAAATAAAAACAACACACAATAAATAGGACTCTGAGCGGTCTGCAAGACCCAGCGATGAGTCTGTGTTGAACTACACCCGCCAAATTTCGAGCTATGTACTTAACGATGGTTTTTATTGTTTTTGATAGCGGTGTAATTCCTAAATACTCTTGTCCTTTCAAACCCATTAATCTCCCCTTACCCTTGTAGTATGAGCAATACTACAATGCATTGGCAACTTGCCATAAAAAAAATGAGAGTCCTTTCTTCGAAAGGCATTCCCTTTTCATTTTCTTTTTCACCTACGATAGAGATAAGAAAACAGGGCACGGACTACGCCATATTTCCAGAGCTACACTTAGAGCTACACCACAAGAATACATTATTGAAAATGCTTCGCATAAGCTGTTTTATTCGTTTTCAGGTTCAATACCTCAGGCTTGCCCCGAGGATTATTTACTGTTTTTATTGCACGGCAAAATAGGCTTCCAATTCGGTTAAAGTGTCTTTATTAGTTAGGATATCATGCACGATATCTCCTTGATGCAGGACTACAATTCTTTTGCAAACCTCGGTTACATGATTTAAATCGTGACTGGAAATTAACATAGTCATTTGCGTATTTTCTTGTAACTCTTTCAGCAGTTTCTTCAGTCTGAACTGAGTTGTTGGATCTAAACTTGAGAAGGGTTCGTCGAGGATGAGTATTTCTGGTTTAGACATAATGGCTGCTGAAATACCGATTTTCTTTTGGTTTCCTTTCGAAAGATCGCGGATATATTTTTTCTTTCCCAAAATCTCATCATTAAAAAAATCAGAGAAAGTGACCATAAATTCATCGATTTCTTGTTGAGAAAGTTGGTTTATTTTTCCAACAAATTGAAAATACTCTTCGGGAGTTAAATAATCAATCAAGAATCCTTCATCGAGGTAAGAGCCCGTATACTCTTTCCAATGTTCCGATCCTGCGGTAGCAATATCTTTCGACGAAACAAAGCCGCTATTGGCTCGTATCAAATCAAGAATAATACGAAAGAAGGTAGTTTTTCCTGCGCCATTATTGCCCACTAATCCAAAACTTTCACCTTTGTTAATGGTTAATGTAGGTATATTTAAAACGGTTTCCTTACCGTAAACTTTTGTTAAATCTTCTACTTTTATCATTGAAATTGTCTTTTTATTTAAAATTTACTTAGCCCCTTTGTCTATATCCTTCTGCTATCAGATAGCGTTTTTTCTGAAAATTTTTCACGGCCATTTTGATAAAGCTTTGATTGAAAAGTAAACCAAATACACCTAATCCACCAAGAGTTAATACGGCAGGAACAAATCCGAAAAATGTACTTACCGGCCAATAGATTAAAGCCGGTACTGCTAATAATGGAATCACCAGTACAAAATTATTCGCTCCCACACCTTGGTAATTCATCATGGCTCCTTTGCTCAAATCCATTCTTTTTTTATTGAAAGAAGCAGTAAATAACAATAAGGGTGCGTTTACTCCAAGATTATAGAAGAGTGCCGCTAGGTTTATCCAAAATATTTTCATCCCAAAATACATATAAGGAATGGTGAAAAAGTAAAGAATAAGAGTAGGGATAACCAATAAGAAGTATTTGGCTTTAAAATAATCTTGGATTCCAATATTGGAACTAAGGATAAAATCGAAATGTGAACTTTCCCATGCCATTAAGTATTGGCCATAGGCGATCAGAAAACCTCCTGTTACAAAGATTCCTACAAAAACTAAAATTCCCGGAGTTTCTTTATAGGCTTCTTGTGGGTAAAAGAATAATCCGTAAAGAAGAAAAAAAGGAATAAGATAAACTACGGATTTAGATCGTTTGTTGCGCAAAATTAATTTTATTTCACCTAAAATTAACTCTCCTGTTTTCCCAAAATTCTGCAAGAGATTGAGTTTTGCCGAGAGGTTTTCTCCTTCTGTTTTCTTGGGTGATAAATCGTCTAAATAACTGTTCTTTCTTATCAGGTTCAGATTCCAAAAGACTAAACTCACAGTAGATAATAAGGGAAGAAAAACCCATAACCAATTGGTGTTCAATTGGGAGAAATACCAAAGTGAAATTTCAGAAATGGAAAACAGATCGAATTTGTCTAAGACAATTAAAAGTGCCATTATGCTAATTAAGAGCAAAATGAGTTTTGGGTTGAGCGTAAATTTCCTTTTAAAATAAATGAGTTTAAAATTGATTGTGAGTTCGAATAAATAAATGGATATAAACCAGATAAATGCCTGTAATCCACTAAATTCTTCAGTCATATAGCCTAAAGCAAAGGGGAGAAATAGTAGAAATGGAATAAAATTAAAAAAACTTGTGAGTGATTTAAAAATCATAAACCAGCCAATAGTACTTCGCTTTATTCGGAGATGGAGGTAAGGAATGATTTCCATTGCAGGCAGGCTCTGAAGGAAAAAGCGCATCATAAAGCTCAGAATAAAATAATAGATAATAATCTTAGACAGTGTGATATCGGCATTGACACCTTTGACTACATCTTCTAAAATTCGATCGAGAAAAACGCCCAGTATTAAAATATACATAAGCATGATGAGCATAAAAAATCCAATGATAATATTGAGGGCGACATTTTTTTGCCAAATACTAGATCGGGTTTCTTGTTTCCACTGGTGCTGAATAAACCATTTAATCATATTTGAGTATTTTGTTCAAAAATAGGTTTTTCCGCTTGTGTGGAAAAACAAGAAAATGTTAAAGTGCTGTTTTTTTTAAACAGTTTGTCAACATGATTTGTGTTTATTGATACGATGACTCGAGTCATCGTATCAATATCGGCGAGGCTATTCTAAGCCCTAAACAAAACAAAAAATAGCAATAAAAGGGCAATTTTGTTTAAACATTATAGCTAAATGATTATTAAACAATCCCAATTTTAAAGTAGTCGAATTTGACCAGCTTAAATCTCAAGCAGGGTTGCCCAGCAAAGTGATACGATGACTCGAAGTCATCGTATCACTTGATCTGAAATTCTGCATATTTTAGGTGAATTCTATGAATTATCTTGTGAGAGAATTTCTATCTTTGTTTGCGATTAATAAAATATGGAAAGAATCACCCTTTTTGCAGAACTCATTTTCCCTATTCCTGTTGAAGGCAGCTTCACTTATCGAATTCCTTTGGAACTCAATGAGTTGGTTCAAGTAGGAATGCGCGTGGTTGTTCAGTTTGGTAAAAAGAAAGTGTATACGGCGTTGGTTCGTTCTATTCATGAAATTCCTCCCACAACATATGCTTCCAAATATGTATTGGCCGTATTGGATGAAAAGCCCATTGTAAATGAAAAGCAGTTTGTTTTTTGGGAGTGGATGGCCGATTATTACATGTGTACTTTGGGAGAAGTAATGAATGCCGCACTTCCCGGCGCTCTTAAACTGGCCAGTGAATCGAAAGTAGTGCTTTCCCCCGAATTTGATGGCGATTATAAAAATCTGAATGAGAAAGAATATCTGATTGTTGAAGCCTTAGAGATTCAAAAAGTATTGAGTATTTCGGATGTGGAAAATATCAGTGAATTGAAAAAGGTTTTCCCTTTAATAAAAACACTGATTGAGAAAAAAGTGATTCTGCTCGAAGAAGAATTAAAGGAAAAATATATTCCTAAAATTGAAACCTATGTTCAGCTTGCTGATGACTATCAGAGCGATGAAGCACTAAAACCTCTCTTTGATCAGTTGGAAAAAAGAGCCTATAAACAGCTCGAAATTCTGATAGCCTATTTAAATTTAAGTTCTGAGGAGAATGACAACTTTCCGGAAATAAAAAAATCAATACTTATTAATAGAGTTGAAAATGGAGCTTCCGCTTATGCGGCTTTGGAGAAAAAAGGAGTTTTCGTTTCCGTGATGAGAAAAGAAAGTCGCTTGCAGACAAAAGATGCTTTTGACGAAGTTTCAAACATTGAATTGAGTGAAGTTCAAGCGAAAGCTTTGGAAGAAATCAAAACTATTTTTACCGAAAAAGAGCAGTGTTTATTGCATGGGATAACAGGCAGTGGCAAAACGGAAATATATATTAAACTTATAGCCGATACTATTGCTCAAGGAAAACAAGTTTTATATCTATTGCCTGAAATTGCACTAACCGCTCAGATTATTAATCGCTTAAGTAAGTATTTTGGTAAACGAGTTGGCGTTTATCATTCGCGTTATAACCAGAACGAGCAAGTTGAAATTTGGAATAAAGTTTTGGATAAGGAAGATTATCAATCCGATGCTTATGATATTATTTTATCTGCTCGCTCAGGAATATTTTTGCCCTATTCTAATCTGGGTTTAATCGTTGTTGACGAAGAACACGATACTTCCTATAAGCAACAAGATCCCGCACCGCGTTATCATGCGCGTGATGCTGCACTTGTATTAGCACATAGGCATGGCGCAAAAGCTCTGATGGGAACAGCAACGCCTTCGGTAGAATCTTATTATAATGCGCGAAGAGGGAAATATGGTTTGGTAAATTTATTGAGCCGCTTTGGCGAAAGCAAGTTGCCGGAAGTTTTAGTTGCAGACATTAAAGTGGAAACACGAAGAAAAATGATGCGTTCTCATTTTTCGTCTTTCTTATTGAAACACATCGAAACGGCTTTGGAAAATAATGAGCAGGTTATTTTATTTCAAAACCGACGTGGATTTTCTCCTCGTTTGGAATGTGAGGTGTGTAATTGGATTCCTGAATGTGTGAATTGCGATATCAGCCTGGTTTATCACAAACAGCATAACCGCTTGAAATGCCATATTTGCGGTTATTCAACAGCAGTGCCAACAAAATGTGGAAGTTGCGGAAGTAGCGATGTAAAAATGCGCGGTTTTGGAACTGAAAAAGTGGAAGAAGATTTAGCCATTATTTTGCCAAAGGCGAAAATAAAACGAATGGATTTGGATACCACAAGAAGCAAATATGCCTACGAACAGATTTTTAAGGATTTTGAAGAAAGAAATATTGATATCCTCATTGGAACTCAAATGGTAACCAAAGGTTTAGATTTTGATAATGTGGGAATTGTTGGTGTACTCAATGCCGACAATATGTTGAATTATCCGGATTTTCGTGCTTTTGAACGAAGCTTTCAGATGATGGTTCAGGTAAGCGGTAGAGCTGGGCGGAAAAATAAAACGGGGAAAGTAATCATTCAAACGTATAGCCCTTACCATTCCGTTATTCGTTATGTTATTAATAATGATTATCAGGAAATGTATGCTAGTCAGATTTTAGAAAGGCGCAATTTTCATTATCCTCCTTTTTACCGTTTGATAAAATTCAGTTTAAAACATAAAGATTTTCATTTGCTAAACAATGCGGCTCAGGAATTTACTGCTTTGCTGAGAAAAGAATTTGGCAATGCTGTTTTAGGTCCGGAATATCCGATGGTTTCTAGAGTGCGTGGTTTGTTTTTGAAAGACAGTCTTTTGAAATTGCCCAAAGACAAGTCAAATGCGCAAATGAAAGTAGCGGTGAAAAAATGTATCAAGCAATTTCGTAAACTTGGAATTTACAATTCGGCACGCTTAATTATAGATGTTGATCCGTATTAATTTTTTTAACGCTAAGAGCGCAAGGTTTTTTCGCAAAGCACGCAATTTTCATTACAATTTATAGCGCCCCTCGCGTATTTACTTCGCGTCCATTGCGGTTATAATTCAGTTTCTTTTAGAATTTCTAATGACTGACAGTTTAAAGCGTTTGAATATTCATTCAAATATTTGTCAGTTAATCCCAAACGTTTTATAAATTTGTTCTTGGTTAGTGAATTTGAAAGTATAACACAACAATATATAAAATGAAAAAAGGAATTATTTTACTCAGTGCTTTGATGATGACGCTCAATATCCGGGCTCAGGAAATGTATGTATTTAACGAAACACAAAGGCCACAATTAACTCAAGCAGGAGCAGAGCATTTGGCTTCCTTGGCTTTTCATTGTATCCAAACGGAATACCCAAACAAATTGGGTCACGTAATTTTAGATGCCACGCAAGTACAAGAACCCATGGATTTGCATCCCGCATTTTATGGTTGTTTCGATTGGCATTCTTCCGTTCACGGACATTGGATGTTGGTAAAGCTGCTCAAGCTTTTTCCGGAAATGGAAAATGCAGAAGCGATAAAAAAAGCAATCAATCAAAATATGACTGCTGAAAATATTTTGGCTGAAGTGGCTTATATGAAAGCTCCATTGCATAGTTCTTACGAAAGAACTTACGGCTGGGCTTGGATTTTTCAATTCGCCAATGAATTAAAAACTTGGGATAATCCACAAGCAAAAGTTTGGCTAACTAATTTGCAACCATTGGTTGATCACCTTAGAGGAAATTTTATGGATTATCTACCAAAACAAACTTATCCCATTCGCACCGGTGTTCATCCCAATACGGCTTTTGCTTTAGGTTTTGCATTGGATTATGCACAATTGATTGGTGATACTGAATTTGAAGAATTGCTGGTGAAAAGAAGCAAGGATTATTACTTAAATGATAAGAACTACCCGGCATATTTGGAGCCAAACGGAACGGATTTCTTTTCTCCATCATTGCTGGAAGCTGATTTGATGTATCGTATTATGGATGCTAAAGAATATAATTCTTGGATGAAGAACTATTTACCACAGATTCCTGAAAACATCTTAAATCCAGCTATCGTAAGTGATCGTAGCGATTTATCTTTGGTTCATTTGGACGGTTTAAATCTAAGTCGTGCTTGGTGTATGCTAGGAATCGCCAAACATTTAAACGACAAAAACCCACAAAAGAAACAAATGCTAGATGCTGCCGAAAGACATTTAAAAGATGCTCTGCCAAACATTGCCAGCGGCAATTATTCCGGCGAACATTGGCTAGCTAGTTTTGCTGTATATGCTTTAAGCCGATAGTGAAGAGCTTAAATATCTTGTCGTCAAATAAAAATTATAATGCGTTAAGTTATGATTAAATTGGTGCGTTTCATTTGTTTTTGGTATAGAATAAATCCTGAATTGCAGGCCGTTTTTCTAATAAGGTCTAATATTTCCAAGGGCACGCGTCTGGAGACGTGTGCCCTTGGAGTATATTAATTCATCAATCACACAACATGCTCTTATTTTTGTGCTTTGTTCTGAGCGGCAAACAATACAATAGTAATAACTATTGACATACCAAAAGTTTTTGTAATAAGACTGATGTTTGAGATTTCTGCACTTAATGGCCAGATAATATTAAGAAGAAATAATGAAATCGAACTAGAAATCCAACATAATATAAATGCAAATAAAAACTTATATTTTTTCATGATTTTTTATATTTTACCAAAGCTGTAAAATTGCATTACCAATAGAACCGCCAACTGCACCTCCAATTGCACCTGCTACCCAACCAGGAGCAGTCAGTATTCCAATAGAAACAGAACCGCCGACAATAGCACCTGCAACACCGCCTCCAACACCATATGCAACATCATTTTTACCAACATCTGACCAGCTAAATTTTTGAGTGTTTTTTAAATTATATATAGTGCCGAATTCGTTCTCCCATTTATCGAAATTATCATGCCAATATTGAAAAGAATATCTCCCTATTGAAGTTGCACATAACAGCACATTTCGTTCTTCAATGGAGCATTCTGAATTAATTTTCACTTCAAGTGTATTTAATGCTTCAATAATCTCTTGAATAGTTAGAGAACTATTACTCAATATTGTGTTCATTTCAGTTAGAATATCCTTTTGCTTACTTGTCAATAAATCATCAACATCAGTCGGCCACAAATTTTCTAAAGTAGAAGATTTTACGTTGTTTTTTACAGATTTATTATAAAAAGCAAACGGTTTTTCGGATTCTCCTAATGCAATAGTTCTATCAGCTTCATTTTTAAACAAGTTATTACTATTCAAAAATGCTTGTGTGCCTTCTTCGGCTAAAGAAAGAAAATCACTTGTACTTTTTAATTGTGCTTTTTGTTCTATAGTTCTATTTTTAACATAGTTAAAAACAAAATCTAACCCCTTGTTATGCTCTGAACCAATAATCTCAAAATCTATTTCTTTATTACTTATGGGTTCTGATTTTTCACAAGAAAGCAAGAACGTACTTACTAGAAGTGTCAAAAACATTCCTGAAAATAGTAATTTAAAAGTTAAAAAATTCTTTTTCATAATATTACAAAATTTAAGTGAATAATTAAAATATCAGCACAAAGAAAAGAGTTCTCACGGTAAAAAAACTTCCGTTTACTTTTTTAACAAATATTTTTTTACTTTTCGGCTGTAAGCTATCTCGTATCCTTGCTCTCGAAGTTTATTAATCATACCTCTAACAGTTTTTTCATTACAAGAAAATTGTCTGGCCATTTGTTTTGGTGAGTGCACGCTCTCTTTCTCTATTAATCCCAATAAATAGCTAAGGCGTTTCTGATAAGTTATAAAATTCATATGCGTTAATTTTTAATCTATTAATACGGTTCTGGTTAAAACCTTCGGGGTGAGTTCTATCTATTAATGGTAAAATCTGAAAAAACGTTACCCAAAAAAGTCAATTATTTTTCACGGGATTTATTATCAGGGTTTTATGTAAACAATATATGCGGTAGAAACAGACTCTAGGTAGTTTTTTAAGCGTTTTTTTAGTTGAGAAGGAATAAAATCTTGATCTTTTTTTGCCAAAACAGCTTAAAATGCTCTTTTTTAAAAGAGAAAAGTAAATATTGCCAGCGGCAATTATGCTGGAGAACATTGGCTAGCTAGTTTTGCCGTATATGCTTTAAGCCGATAGTATTTTTCTAGAGCTAATTAGGGGTAATTTCCAATAGGGGATAAATTTAAGCACTATATTGATGGTGTAAAATAAAAAGGAATTTACTTCTGTAATAGAAAGGTGATTTTTAATTGTTTAATAGGTCATTCCAAAATTCACTATATAGGTTTTTTCCTTTCAAAAGTTTAAAATGTGTCCCCGATGTTTGTATGCTTTTGTCCTTGATAATGTAAATTTTATCACTCAAATTTTTTAGTGTATGAAAACGGTGAGAAATATAAAAAACGGCAATCTCTTTTTTTAGCTTCATCAGTATATTTGTGATAAATTCCTCCGTTTCTTTATCCATAGCCGAAGTGGCTTCATCCAATATTAAAATCTGGGGTTTACGGTATAAAGCACGTGCAAAAGCGATAATTTGTTTTTGTCCGCCTGATAAATTTATTCCTTCTTCGCCAAGAAGGGTTAAATAACTCTGAGGTAAAGCATCAATAAATTTATTAAATCCATTATCAACCAGAAACTTCAATACGCTTTCGGCTTCCTCTTCAACATTTCCCAAGCATATATTATCAATTACATTTCCATTAAAAATATGAATGTCTTGGGGAACAACGCCAATTATTTTTCGCCAAGAATTTGTATTTATTTCTTCTAATGTTTTATTACCATTGATAATAATATCACCGGTTTCTGCCGTATAAAACTTTTGCAGTAAATACGCTAAAGTGCTTTTCCCACAACCACTTTCTCCAATAATTGCAATTAACTCACCTTTTTTAAGTTTTATATTGATGTTATCTAAAATCCGAGAGCGTCCTGAGAATCGAAAAGATAGATTTTGAATTTCTAAACTTTCAAATTCAATCATATCTCCCTTTATAATCCCTTTTGTTTCAGACGAAATGTTTGTGAACTCAAACATTCTGTTAAAAGCAACTTTTGCTTCATTTATAGGAATAGCAATAAGAGCAAGATTCCCGACAGAAGGAATTAAGGATGAAGAAATACCAATAACGGCCATTAATTCGCCAAGAAGCATCAAATCGCTATATACGAGGTAGGATGTATAGGCTAAGATTAGCATTAGGAATAACACGCCAGCTATACCCGATAAAAAGCCTAAGCGAATATTAATCTTTCCTAAGTCAAATACCTTGTCTTGAAAATAACCGTAAATGGTTTTATTCATTGTTGAATAATGTGCTTGACGATTAAAATTCTTAATAGCAGAAATGCCCGTCATTGTATTCACATAATTACTTTCGTTATAGGCATAAGCTCCCATTACTTCTTTTTGAGAAGAAATTATTCTATTATTAAACCGATAAATTAAAAAGAAATAAACAGGCAAACTTAATAGAGCTATCAAAGCTACTTTCCACGAATAAAAAAACAAAAAGGCAATTGAGGTTATTGAAATTAAAACATCAATTATAAAATTACCTGCTATTTGAGTAATAACTCGTTGAATGCGACTTGTATCATTCAATCGTGCAATTAATTCGCCAATTTTTCGGGTATCGAAAAATGATTTTGGAAGAAACAGTAAGGCGCTATAGAAAGAATCGATAATTCGATTGTTAAACTGCTTGCTTTGTGTAATAAGTATAAATTGGCGTAAGGCAATAAAACCCACCCGAACAAGCAATAAAAAAGCAACCAAAGCAATGCTTAAAAATAATTTCTGTAAGTCGCGAGAAGGAAGAAGATCATCGATAAGTTTTTGAGAAAACAAAGCCATAATCATTCCTAAAACCGAAATAGCAATACCAATAAATATGCTAATGCCTAAAAGCCCATAATCTTCTTTTATTAAATTGATAATCCATGCTTTTTTGGCGCGTTTAGTAGTTTCTGTTTTCTGAAAACTTGCATTTGGTTTTAATGTTAAGCATTTTTTTGAAGACCAAATGTCATCAAGCTCTTCTTTTGTATAATAAACAATGCCTTTAGCCGGATCGCCAATAATAAATTTATCATTTTCAAAACCATAACAAACCAAATAATGCTGAAGCCTTTTATCAATTAACACATGTAATATTAATGGCTCGCCATGCTCAATTAAAGCTTCTATATCGGCTTCGTTTCCTGCGGCATCATAACCTATTTTGTTTGCTCCCTGATACAAGCCGAGTAAGGTTGTGCCTTGTTTGGTGGTTCCGCTTATTTCTCGCAATTTTTCTAAAGCAATATCTCCATCGTAAAGCCGTGTTAGAGATTGTAAACAGGCAACTCCACAATCTGAAGCGTCTTGCTGTAAAACAAAGGATTTTTTTATTTTCTTGAGATCCATTTATTGAGCTAAATATTTTATGAGCGTTTCTGCTTTTACCTCTCCTTTATACTGCTTTACCAAGGCTCGGTTTTTATTGTAAATAAATGAAGTTGGTATTGGTGAGTTACCAAAAATATCATCAAATTGATATTCTGAGTCTTGAAGAAAAGTAATGGCTGGACTTATCAGCTTGTATTTTTCTCTAAAGGCAAGAATCGTTTCCCTAGTCTCATATGAAATCATTAAAATTTGATAAATATCAAATTCATCTATTTGCTTGCCAATTTGTTCAGCTTCATTTTGACAATGTTCGCACTCAGAATTATAGTATATTATTAGGCATGCTTTTTCATCACTTATGCTGTCGTTGGTATAAATGTTCTGATTCTGAGTATTGATAAAAGAAAATTCTGGTATGCTTTGTATTTGCTCTGCAATTGCATTCTTATGTTTTGCCTTTTTAACTATTACTGCAAGCATATAGCCCACCAAGAGAAGCAATACAATGAACAAAATTGTCTTTACAATCTGCCTCATACCCCAAAATTAAGTGTTAAAAATGTAACGAAAACAACCCAGATCACTAAACTTACACCATAAGTGCTTAGAACAAATTCAAAGGATTGCCAAAATGACTTTTTAAGAAGGTTCTTCAAAAGATAGGCTAACAATAACCAATAGCTAAACTCAAACAAGTTCATTAATTGTAAAGGATAGACCAAAAAGGTAAGATTATCTGCCGGAGAAAAAAAGTTTACAACAGATAGGGGTTGAAAAAACCCAAGTGTTGTAAAATTAATGTCAGATTGAAATAAATAAAACCAAAAAAATCTAACAAAACCCATTAAAAGAAAAATAAACTCAGCTTGTATTACAACGCGAAATATGAGTCTCAAGCCTATTTTTAAACTTGATAATATTACTCCTGTATAGATTATTAAAGTGATTATTGAAATTTTTATAAGAATAGACAAGGCCAAAGCGATATAGTTTAGCCAAGAAAATTTAGTCTGAAAAGAAAATAACTGCTCTATTTTTTCTATCGTTAATTGTTCACTAAAACTAGAAAAATAGAGGTGCTCTGTTAGGATAAAGGTATTGTTTAGCCAAACGAGAGAAATATAGCCTAAAAGTAATAGGAGAAAAATTGGTATTGAAATATTTCGCATGTTTTTTTTAGTCGCCATTAATTGTATATTACATCGGACATGATTACTGGAACAAGAATTATTTATAACAATGAGAAATTTTTCATTTTCACATTGAATATCATGGTTTTATGAGATTAAATCTTAAGACACTAATTAAGATTATTAACTCATTAAACGCTCTATATCAACTAATAATTTTGATGTATTATCAAATGAATTCTTAAGGATTTCTATTTCAGCTGATTCCTTTTTATTTTGTTTGCTCATTACAATGAAATAATCCGTTGAATCGACAATATATTTATGATCATGTGTGGCAAGCAGAACAGTACTGCCGTTGTTACAAAAATTCTTTAGCAAAGAGAGTAGATTTGCTTTCGATTTGTCGTCCAATCCATTAAAGGGTTCATCTAAAATAAGATATTTGGGATTGTGCAGTAAAGTGCTAATAATTGAAGTCTTCTGCTTAATTCCTTTCGAGCAATTTTCAATAAATACATTTTTATGATCTGCGCACTCAAAATAATCCAAATAGTAATCAATCTTTTCGCGGTATTTTGCTGAATCAATATCATTTAATTTACAGATAAGTTCTAAATATTCGTTAATCGTAAATTTTTCAATATATATGGGATCCTCTAGTAAACAGCCAATTTTCTTTTTATAAAGAAATGCTTTGTTATTATAGGTCTTCTCATCATCTATGATTATTTCTCCTTTATTGGGTTTTAGGAAGCCTGAAATAATTTTCATAATAGTAGATTTTCCAATGCCATTTTTCCCCAATAACGTGTAGAAATTGCCTTCTTTTATTTCGAAGGATAAATTACTAAACACAAGGTTTTTACCATATTGTTTTGATACTTCTTTAATTGAAATCATAGTAAAAATATATATTTTTAAGCTGTGAAAAGTTAAATATAACTATTGCTGTAGATAGCGCAATTATTTTAATAATAGGATGAAAATCCATAAACTGTATAAGTGGAAAGAAGATGGAAATAAGCACGAAGAATAAACTGCCTAATAAAATTTTATAAAGCCTTTTGCCATAATACTGGCTTAATGTAAGACTGATAAAATTACCCACCAAAACTGCAATTAATAATTTAATAAAAAAAGGATAAAAGTTGTTTAGGAACTCGAAATTTGGAGATTGATAGGTTTCTACAAGTAAAAATATACTATATGAAGTTAAGGTGTAAACAATGTTTACACTGTTAGATGCATTTAGCAATCTTCCTTTTGAAACAGAACTCAAATGATTTATTTTTGGATTCCACATATTCTCAGAATTTATGGCATTGTAAAAAAAAGGGCTTAAAAACAATAGGTAGAAATAGGATAGCATATCGAGTTTTATTTCGATATCATATTCAAAAAACACAAAAAGCACGATCATTAAATGACTCGAGAAAATTAGATGTTTATTATAATGTCTGAATAAGGACTTAATCATCTTGATAGTTCTATGCTTCTTAAGAAGATGAAAAATACAAAATTTAAACCAAGCATAATCAACATAAAATCCACCAAACTGGCCGACGGATTTATTTTCATTTCTACATTTTGCGAAAGTATATAAATAGGAATTGCAATAATAATAATAATTAAACGGATTTTATTGAAACTGACTTTTGCTATTCTACTGTATGCCATTTCTTTAACAAACAAGGCTATCTGGCAGGCAAATAGGTAAGCGTTAATAACTATTACATCTATTATAATTAAGCTTCCCAGTTTGTTTGGTAGTCCATAATAGTTATTGAAAACAGGGATTAGTATTATTTGAGAGATGAGGATGATAATTTTATAATCAAACGCTTCAATAGATAGTTTAAGGATGAATGTTTTAAAAGGATGTATGGGGATTCTATCAATTAATGCAGAAATATTAGGATTGATAAAACGTCTTATGAGTAAAGAAAAGATTATAACCGAAAAAAATATATATAAAACTAAAATATAGATATTTAACACCAAATTATTATTTAATAGCAAGGGGTCTTCAATTGAAACGCCAATTGAAATCACAGATGCGAAAACTATCAATAGAATGAAACCTATCCAATCAGCAGGATATGCAATATTATATTTTTTTAAAAATACTTCTAAGTGTGATGTGTTTAACTTATGTCTAAAAAGACTTAAAATAAGAGCACCGATTAATACATTAATAAGCTTAAGTATTCTCATAATGGTATTTTAGAAATGGGGCTTAAGCCCCATTTCTGGTTAATAATAATCAATCCATTCCTTGTACCACACATCCAATACCAGCTAATATGCCAACGCCAAGCCAACCACCAGCGGCAGCAGCAACCCAACCACCTGCCAAAACAGAGGTTCCGGCTCCTACAGCACATCTTTCCCAAGACCATCCGCCCTGAATACTTTCCATTTGATTTAAATCTAAATTTTTCATAATCGTAAAATTTTAAATATTAATAAATTGATTAATTTTACGTCGGTTTTAAAACCAACTTGGTTAAGGGCATTCCGTTTTTTGTTAAGATTAGAAACGGTTTGTCCTTTCTTTGTATTTGTTCGAACATTTACACAACAAATATCTTTCTATACTTTTTACAAAGCAAGTGTTTTTGTCCCTTAACTTGTGAAACGCCCTTCTCACATTGTGAACATACCCTTCTCGGTATGTGAATGGCATTTTTCAATAGGAAGATGAACCTCTTTTTGCCTTAAAAAGCTTTCTTCTAACTGTTTTAGTCGGTTTTTTGAAATTCTAAAAACAGAATTTTCAGCTAATTCAATAGTAGTATGTCCGTTTTTGCATAGTTTAATGGCATAGTTCATATTGATTAAATAGCTTCTGTTAATACGGCAAAAAGAATAGTTTGGCAATTCTTTTTGAAACTCTTTTAAGGATTTTGATATCAGGTATGAAATATCATTACGCAATTGGAAAAAAGTATAGGTGTTTTGGGCTTTG
>JAGGUP010000079.1 GCA_021158405.1 Bacteroidales bacterium | reverse complement strand
CCCTTGGTGCCATTGACTTCAGCTATTTTTGATTCCGTAGCTAAGGCTATGCAATAAAAAATGAGATTCGTCACTGGACACCAGTGGTTTACTCTCGAAATCACTCTTTAACTTTAAACAAGTTCATAACCTTATTTCGTTCTTTCTCAATATATATTAACGATTTCTAAATCAAAGTTTAAGAATTACAGTATAGTCACACTTTTTCCTTAGTGCATCAAATAACGAATTAGCCGATTTTATGCACTCTGCTTTTTTATGCATTTAAAATTGTGATTTACAAGCCGCTTTTTGCAGGATGGAATTGAATTGGATGTATTCCCCATTTTAAAGGAATGTGTATCTTTATGCCCAAACTTGCATCAATTATGTTAGATTTGAAAATAATTAAAAGCGAGCAATGATTATTAAAAAAGTAAAAGAATTTATTGCTTATATTTTTACAGATAAAGAAAACATTCCTTTGGAGCATCGTATGTTTTTGTCAACCCTAATCATTGGGATTCTATTTGGTTTTTTCGGATCAATAGCCAATTTATTATTAACCAGTTCAATATTGGCCATATTATTACCCTTCATTTCATCATTAATTTTAATTGTAATATTTTATTATGTTAGGGTAAAAGGGAGAATAAAACCTTTTTTAATTCCTTTAATCATATATGGAATAATAGTCGTTTCATTAGTTTGGATTTTTAACGGGGGTATTAACGGGTCGAATATCATGTCGGCATTTGTAATATTAGTTTTAGGATTAGTTATGGCTCCTCCAAAAAATAAAACATTTGTTTTCATTTTTTTCCTTGCCATAAATATTTTTATTCTGCTTATACAGTTGTACAGACCCGATTTAATCGTTGGCTTTACCTCTGAAAAAACAAGGTGGATAGATCATCTTATTTCGCTTATACTTTGTTCCTTTTTTATTTTCTTAATTATCAGGTTTATCCATAAAAACTACACAATCGAAAGATTGAAAGCGGAAAGGAACGAAACAAAACTTCTAAAGCAAAATGCAGACAAGGATCTTCTTTTAACAATTCTTTCACACGATTTAAAAAGTCCGTTTAATAGTTTACTTGGTTTATCTGAAATATTAACAGATGATTTACACGAGCTCAAAAAGGAAGAAATTGAAAAAATTGCCACTAATATTAATAAAACAGCCCAAAACACATACAATTTATTAGAAGATTTATTAAAGTGGGCCAGAACGCAACAAGGTACAATTCCTTTCCATCCAGAAAGTCTGAGTTTTGTTCATATTTGCGAGGAGGTGCTTAAAACACTTAAGCCGAATGCAGATGCCAAAAACATTACAATTAATTATTCTGCAACCGACCAGTTAAAATTTTATGCAGATGTTGATATGCTAAAAACGGTGTTACGAAATCTTGTGTCGAATGCCATTAAATTTACAAATAACGGTGGAGAGATTAATATAAGGGCAGAAGAAAATTCTGAATCGGTAACAATTTCTGTTTTCGACAATGGAATTGGAATAGCACCGCATAATTTAAAAAAATTGTTCAATATTTCACAGACTCTTACAACAAAAGGTACTGCTAATGAATCGGGAACCGGCTTAGGATTATTGCTTTGTCAGGAGTTTGTTGCAAAACATGACGGAAGATTGTGGGTAAATAGTACCTTTGGGAAAGGCTCGGAATTCTGTTTTAACATTCCCAATAACCTGAGTTCGGTATAAGGAATACCTTACAGAAAACATTGAGGTTCACAAAGAAAACTCATAAATATCTTCGAGTTTTGACACTGAATAATTACAATTTATGCAACCAGATAAACGCCTTTTTGGTTTAAAACAATGCAAACTTCAGATAGATATTTATAAAAATACAGCTTCCTGACATATGGCAGAAATTTTATTTGATACTGAAATCTGTATCGAAAAAATAAATTAACTTTGAATTTACTTGTACTTAAATTTTTACTGTATGGGATCAAGTTTACTTGACAACATATAAATCCCCAGCATTTTAACGGATATTATTATGAGCAATCAGAAAAAAACCGAAGAACAACTTAGCATAGAGTTACAGAAACTACAGCAAGCGTACAATTCTTTACAAGAACAGTTCAAAAAAAATACGACCGGATTCAAACAGGACGAAATTAATCTGAAAGGGCTTGCCGATATTGTAGAAAATTCGATAAACGAAATTTATGTGTTTGATATAAACACGCTGAAGTTTAAATATGTCAATAAAAAAGCGTTTAATAATTTAGGATATTCCAGAGAAGAAATTTTTGAAATCATTCCGGTAGATATTAATCCCGAGTATACACAGACTTCGTTTTTTCAAGCTGTTCAAGCCCTTTTGTCAGGCGAAAAAGACAAGCTGAATTTTGAAACTATTCATCAACGCAAAGACGGTTCCACCTACTCGGTCGATGTACACCTTCAAATTTCTGATTATGAAGGAGAAAAGGCATTTGTTGCCATTATTCTTGACCTAACTGAATGGAAAAAAGCCGAAGAAGCTTTAAAAAGAAGTGAGTACATTTTAAAAGAATCTCAAAAAATCGCGAAAATTGGTGGTTGGGAATATGACGTTGAATCGGGTAAAACCTATTTGTCAGATGAAGTATTTAATATTTATGGACTTCCAAATGACAAGATGATTAAACCTGAAGAAGGAATTAAATTTTATCATTCCGATGATAGACAATTAGTTTCAGACTCCTTTACAAAGGCAATAACAGAGGGTATTTCGTATGACATTGAAGTCCGCATTATCAATGCAGAGGGTAAAAACAGGTGGGTAAATACCGTCGGAAAACCTGTTTCTAAAAACGGAAAGATTGTAAAGATTTTAGGCGCTTTAATGGATATTACAAACCGAAAACTTTCAGAAACCCAATTGATAAAGAGCAACAAAAGATACAAAGCATTCATCTCCGTTTCAAATACCGGTGCCTGGGAATACAATACAGAAACTGATTTTCTATGGTGCAGTCCCGAATATTTTTCTATGCTTGGTCGTGATGCAAATGAATACGATCTTTCAGGAAAGAGCAATCTTAAAGAAACATGGATTGATTTATTGCATCCTGAAGACAGAGAAAGAGCAAGCACTCATTTCGCCAATTATCTTAAAAAGAGTTTGGGTATGTACGAAAACTATTTTCGTATGCAACACAGCGATGGCCATTGGGTTTGGATTTTATCACGCGGAAATACACTCCACGATGAAAATGGGAAAATTACCAATTTAACAGTAGGAACGCATATTAATATTACCGAGCAAAAACAAGCTGAGGAAGAAATTAAAACAAGCAACCAAAAATTATCAGACATTTTGGAAAGTATGTCTGATGCCTTTGTTGCTTTGGATAGAAACTGGTGTTACACCCATATGAATAAAAAAGCCGCAAAATTATTTGACAGGAATGCTGAAGACATAATTGGCAAGCATATCTGGACTGAATTTCCGGAAGGTATTGGGCAGCCCTTTCATCTGAATTATGAAAAAGTAATGAATGAAAAAGTGTTCATTCAGATGGAAGAATATTATCCTTTCTATGATAAATGGTTTGAAAACAGAATAAATCCTACTGAAGGTGGCATAGCAATATTTTTTACTGATATTACTGAAAGAAAACGTGCAGAAAAACAGCTAAAACTCATGGGGCGGGCAATTGATCAAAACCCTGTAACCATTGTGATAACTAATATCAATGGCTCTATTGAATATGTAAATCCCAAATTTACTGAGATTACCGGTTACACTTATGAAGAAGTGATGGGTGAAAATCCGCGTGTGCTACAATCGGGCGAACACAGTCAGGAATTTTATAAGAATTTGTGGAGTACCATCCTGTCGGGCAAGGATTGGCATGGGGAATTTCATAACAAAAAGAAAAACGGCGAAGATTACTGGGAAAGTGCCAATATATCTCCTGTTTTAGACGATAGTGGTAATATCTCTTCATTCGTGGCTGTAAAAGAAGATATTACTGAGAAGAAAAAAATGATTGAAGATCTGGTTATCGCCAAAGAAAAAGCCGAAGAAAGTGACCGCTTAAAATCGGCCTTCCTAGCCAATATGAGCCATGAAATACGCACACCTATGAATGGTATTCTTGGTTTTACCAATATACTTAGCAACACAGACATAGATAATTCGGAACGGCAAAAATACACAGCTATCATTAATAAAAGCGGCAAGCGCTTAATGAATACCATTAATGATTTGATCGATATCTCGAAAATTGAAGCCGGACAAATGGAGCTTGTAAAAACCGAGACTTCCATTAACAAAATGTTTGATGAATTGTATGATGTTTTCAGTCACGAAGCCGCAGATAAAGAACTGTCCTTAACTCCATTACCGACGAGTAGCAATACAGAGGCAACTGTTTTAACAGATAATAGCAAGCTGTACGGAATTTTAACCAACCTGATAAACAATGCCCTTAAATATACTGATAAAGGAAGTATAAGCTTTGGATATACTTTTAAAGATGATTTCATCGAATTTTATGTAAAGGACACGGGTATCGGTGTCCCCAAAAACAGGCAGCAGGCAATCTTCAATCGTTTCGAACAGGCTGATATAGCAGATAAGAGGGCATTTCAGGGTTCGGGTTTGGGGCTCGCCATTTCCAAGGCTTATGTGAAAATGCTTGGTGGTAAAATTTGGCTTGAAAGTGAAGAAGGTGTTGGCTCAACGTTTTACTTCACTTTGCCTTACAATACTGAAAAGAAAACGAAAAATAACATTCAGACCAAAAATTCAGAAGATCTAACTTATACAGAAATGCCGAAACTAAAAATATTAATCGCCGAAGACGATGAAGCATCAGAAATGTTGATTTCCATAATCGTCAAAGATTTTTGCACAGAGATTCTAAAAGCAAAAACAGGTAAAGAAACTATTGAAATATGTCGAAACAACCCAGACATCAATTTAATTTTGATGGATATTCAAATGCCGGAAATTAACGGATACGAAGCGACACATCAAATCCGTCAATTCAATAAAGAAGTAATAATTATTGCTCAAACTGCATTTGCCCTTTCAGGTGACTACGAAAAAGCATTAGCCGCCGGATGTGATGATTATATTACAAAACCGATAAATAAAAAATTGCTTTTAGAGCTTATTAGTAAGCTCACTAACAGCAACAAGAAAACATAGCATAAAAGAGAAATATAGATAACATTACTCTTAAATTCACAATAATTTAATAAAATATGAAAAAAGTAATTACCCCTTTAATAGATATATCAACGGTATTATTTGTTCTGTTTTTATACTATTATTTTATTTTTATTCCTTCACAAACAATTCTAAAAACAAAAATAGAAAAGGAATATGCTAGCGAAATGAAAATGAAATCTATACTTTTTGACAATGCAATTTCGAAATATATTGAAGAAACAAAAAGTATAGGAAGCCGGTCGGCAATAAGACAAAAAATTGCTGATTTTTATGCAGGTGAAATTAGTTATAATGAACTGGAAACTTTTACAACACCCAAATACATTGACGGTATCAGTGTATTAGATAATTTTATTTATGCGGGCAGGTATATTAACAAAAAAACTTTGGTTCAAGTTGGGAATGCAGATTTAACCAATATTGATTTAATACTGCCCGATACTGCAAAGCATGAACTAACAACAGGATTTTTTATAAATGATACGGTTTCATCTGTTTATGTAATCTCGCCAATTATTCAAAACAAATTAATTCTTGGCTACGATATAATTTACTACACAAATACCAATATTCTGCAGCAAATAGCAGACGAAAATATTGAGTCCAATATCTTTTATAATTCACAGGGCAGCTACATATCAGCTAAAGGCAAAAAATTACTTCACAAAACAAATACGACTTTTTTATCCCCAAAAAATAAAACGTCGTGTCAAATAAAATTAAAGCAATCTGATGCGTATTTACAATTTATTATTTCTGATAACATATTATATAACGACTTACAACATTTCTATAAAACTCAAATAATAGTGTTTATTTCTCTTATTATAATTATTGCACTCATTTTATTTATTATACAGAGAAAAGCAAAATACATTTTTTTTAGACGGAAAAAGCATCTTGAAAAGCTTGTTTCTCAGAAAACAGAAGAACCTTCGGACAGTAAAAAAGAATTAATTATTCAAAACAAATTAATAATAACTGAAAAAGAAAAAGCAGAAGAAAGCGAAGAACAGTATCGAAGCTTATTTAACAATATGATTAATAGTTTTGCTTTACATGAAATTGTTTTAAATGAAGATGGTATTCCGGTGGATTATATTTTTATTAAAGTGAATGATGCTTTTGAACAACAGACTGGTTTACAAAGAGAAAAAATAATTGGAAAAAAGGTTACTGAAGTTTTACCCGGAATTGAAAATGATCCTTCAGGATGGATTGAGAAATATGGTAAAGTTAGCCAATCCGGAGAAAGTATAAGATTTGAAAGCTTCTCAGAGCCAATAGATAAGTGGTATCTCATTAATGCCTATTGCCCTAAAAAAGGTTTTTTTGTTACAATTTTTGAAGATATTACAGAGCGTAAGCAAGCTGAAATAGAAATTAAAAAACTATCTGCCGCAGTTGAGCAAAGTGCCAATACTATTGTTATTAGCGATATTGAAGGTAATATTGAATACACCAACCCGGTATTTACCAAATTAACCGGTTATTCCGCTAAAGAAGCTTTGGGGCAAAATCCACGAATTTTAAATGCTGGTACACAGCCCAAAGCGTATTATGCCGAAATGTGGGAGACCATTTCGGTTGGAAAAATATGGGAAGGCGAATTTAATAATAAAACAAAAAATGGTGATCTGTTTTGGGAACATGTAATAATCACACCTTTAAAAAACGATGCCGGAGTAATTACAAATTACCTTGCTGTAAAAGAAAACATTACAGATAAAAAGGAAGCAGAAGAAAAGTTGAAGAAAAGCGAAAAAAACTATAAAGATTTATTTGAAAAAAATCCTGTTTCCCTTTGGGAAGAAGATTTGTCAGAAGTAATTAAAATTATTGATACTCTAAGAAAAGAGATAAATACTGACTTTATAGAGTATCTGGATAAAAATCCTGATTTTATTCAAAAATGTGCAATTGCTATTAAAATTAACGATGTAAACCAAGCAGCATTAGATTTATTTAAGTTTAACACAAAAGATGAACTCAAACAAAACATGATGTCCACCTTTAATGATAATTCAATTCAAACTTTTAAAAACTTAATATTAGTATTAACAAATAAACACAAACAATTTTCGGAGGAAACTGAATACATAAAAAAAACAGGCGAAAAAATATACGCAATTATTGAATCTAACCAAATATTAGATTTTAAGAAAGTAATTTTTTCAATTACCGATATTACAGAACGTAAACTGGCTGAAATTGAATTGGAAAAAAGTGAGCAAAACCTTAAAATAACTAATCAAACAAAAGATAAATTTTTCTCAATAATTGGACACGATTTGAAAAGCCCGTTCAACTCTATTCTTGGTTTTAGCAATCTTCTTATGGAACAAATACGTGAAAAAGACTATACAAGTATTGATAGGTATGCTGAAATAATTCAGCAATCATCGAATAGAGCAATGGATTTGCTGATGAATCTTATGGAATGGTCGCAATCGCAAACAGGCAGAATGGAGTTCAATCCTGAATATTTTGAACTTATTGAACTTATTAAGGATACAGAACTTTTATTAACTGGCACACTCGAGCAAAAATCAATCAGTATAACTAAAAATTTACCTTCAAACGCTCCAGTTTTTGCGGATAAAAAAATGATTAGTACTGTGTTGAGAAATTTGATTTCGAATGCCATAAAATTCACTTATCCAGAAGGTAAAATCGTTATTTCAGTTGAGGAAAAACAAGAAGGAATAATTGTTTCTATACACGACAACGGCGTTGGCATATCAAAAAGCAATACTGAAAAAATATTCCGAATAGACGAAGGCTATTCAACAAAGGGAACCAAGAATGAAACAGGAACAGGCTTAGGCTTAATATTATGTAAAGAGTTTGTAGAAAAACACGGTGGTAAAATTTGGGTTGAAAGTGAAGAAAAAAAAGGAAGCGTATTTTATTTCACACTTCCATTAACAGGAGCTAAGTCATAAAAATAATCGATTAATTGGATTTTTAGTTTTTTTAGTTTCTTTACTCACTTCATAAAAACTTCCCCCAGACACTTTGTTGAGGAGCTCAAAATGGGTAATGCGGTTTAATTTTACCAAAACTTCCTGTAATAAAATAGGAAGAGAAATCAAGTCAAAAAACGCCATTTTCATCCAAAACCTTGCGCAAACCTTGCGCATAAAAAAAGAGTGCAAGTTTTGATATCTTGAAACCCTTAAGGTGTTGCTCCTCTTATTATAAAAAGATGCAGCCAGTTGTATTTGGCAACATCTTCTTTAATTTGCTTAATAGAATTTAGTCCCTTTTATCAATGATTTGCTGACTTCCAAACCAAAGGATAATAGCAATAAGATAAATTACAAGGCCATACATAGTGGTAATCATCGAGACTTTAAGGCCAGAATAAATAAGTGCTGGAGAAATAGTAGTCGTTTCTACTATAGAAGAGAAAGCACCATAAATACCTATCAACTGACCCATTATTCCGAAAATCAAAGCAAATAAACCAATAGATCGGCCTTGTTCTGCTTTTCTCAAGGCTTTTTCTTTCGATGCTTGTTTGGCATATATATACTTCGACAAATGGTATATCATCCAAGCCACCATAATAACCAATAGTATTGTTAGCACGCTCATAAATAGGGTTCCTCCCGTAAAAAATAAATCTTTCATAATTTTATTATTTTAATTATTAATACGACTCAAATGTACTGCCTGCAAGGGCTATCAAGCAAGGTCGAAAACAGTTCTAAAGCGGTCGTATTGCCTATTTACATAGGAATTCCTAAATATTTAACGAAATTAGAGGAAATTTTATTAAATCTATGAATCTAAAATCATCAAATCTTTATTACCATATTTCTTATTGGATTTTTGTAATGCTAACCCTTACGCTAGTCTTTGGATTATCTTGGGGTCATAATATGGCGGCATTTTATTTTATATCTATGCTTTTGCCTATTGTTCTTGGCACTTCTTATTTCTTCAATTATATATTGGTTCCTAATTATTATCTCAAAAAGAAATTTATCAAGTTTGGACTCTATTCCGTGTATACAGTTATAGTCTCCTTATATTTTGAGATGATTGTTTTAATGTTTTCCTATATCTACCTTGGCAATTTTAGTTTTAAGAACTTAGGTCCAAATATTTCAGACACCATATTAATGGCTGTTATCTTATATCTTTTAGTATTAGTGGGCTCCTTATTGCTTATGGTTCAACAAATAAAAGAGAATCAAGAGAAGATAAAGAGCTTGTTATTGGAAAAAGAAAAAATGAAAATAGCGCATCTAGAAATTATCTCAAACAGAAAGAATACAAAAATCCCCTACCAAGAAATCCTTTATATCGAAAGCTTGGTGGATTATATTCAAATACATACGCTCAGGGGTCCTATAGTGAGTAAAGAAAATATAAGTGCTTTGGCAAATCGTCTGCCTGATCTATTCCTTCGCATCCATCGTTCTTTTATTATTAATAAAGAAAAAGTAACGACATTTAGTTATAACGAAGTATTGATAGGAGATCAATATCTTAATATTGGCAGATCATATAAGAAAGCTGTAAAAGAAAATTTAAAAGACAATTGATTCCCTTGTAGATATAGGCTGTGAAACCAAGGTCAATCTATGTTCTCTTTGCTAGTGATTTTGTGTGGAGTCTACCGAATATTTTTCTAATATTGTCACTTGATAATTGGATACGGTTTTTTTGCATTTTACTTTATAGGTATTGTTTAGTGCAAGTTGCTATATCCTTTTATTAGTTAGTAAGTTAAAATTAGAAAGTCCTAAACAATCAATTGTTGAAATATCTGTTAGGTTGACGCCAATATGCAGGTACGGGACTCTAACCAACTGAGCTAACTTACCTGAAGGTGAAAAAGAGGGATTTATCAATTGAAGAATTAATGTTCTGCTCTTTTGCTTTTTAATAAAACGCTCTATTTTTATCGCCTCACCTTTATCTTCTGAAACTTGGAACAATGCACTCAATATCCAAGAACGATATTTGTGGGT
>JAGGUP010000058.1 GCA_021158405.1 Bacteroidales bacterium | reverse complement strand
TTCTCGCAAGATACAAGAGGGAATATTGAAATTTACTTAAATTCAATTGTTGATGATATTCCAGGGCGTAATGGAAATGATTTTTTTATTCCAACTAGTTCAGATTTAAACAATTGGAATACTATGCTGACAAATATTTTGAATAACGAAATTGAATCAGCCAATAATTTATCTTCAACATATAACTATCAAATTACAATCTTTCTAGACACAACTCTTTCTGCAAATAATCGATTTTATATCTTGGAAGAAAAAAAACCTCAATCAAAGTATTGGGGAACCTACGTAATTAGTATAGATCCACTTCGCGAAAAATTAGTTATACAAGCTCCTCATCCTATCTATGATATAAACACTGGTTTACAGGCGATTTATTGCTTCAAACGACTAATTCCAAGGGCCCTTTTTATAAGTGGAACACATCGTTGTAATCATTCTCAAAACTCAGAATGTTCGGGCAGCACTTCAGCTTGTGGAACATTAGGACCTTACAAAGTTTCAGACAATGCACATAATACAAATTCAATTTTCCAAGAAAGCACACAAGTGCTTTTTGATACCTATGATAATTCTGTTTTTGTACAATTGCACGGCTTTGGTAAAAGAACAAACGACCCATATCTTATCATGAGCAATGGAACACGTGTAACTCCAACAGTTGATTATATTAGTTTAATAGAGCAGGAATTATTTAAAATAGACCCTACCTTAACTTTTAAACTAGCACATATTAATCAAGACTGGTCTCGATTAATTGCTTTTACAAATACCCAAGGAAGATTTATCAATAATAGTACTGATGCTTGCTATCAAAATGCCACAAATTCAGAAGGCCGATTTGTACATATCGAACAAGAAAAATCTAAGCTCCGAGAGGATACAGAAGGATGGAATAAAATGTATTTAGCATTAAAAAATGTTTTCGTATCAAATACTACAGGAATTTCTCCTATTAAAAAACAAGAACAAATCAAAATCTACCCAAATCCATTCACCAATATACTGAATATAAAAAACCATATCCCGACTGATTTACGAATTTATAATTCGCAAGGTAGTCTTGTATTCTCAAAAAGGATAGATCTAGAAGAAAGAATAAACCTGAATTTCTTGAAACAAGGAATATATTTATTTACAATCAGTAGCAAAGGGAAAATACTTCACACCGAAAAAATCATTAAAAAGATTTAAAGTGGATTAGTCACGCCATAATCTGAAAGGGGGAAACTAACACACAAGTAGATTTAATAGACACTAAAACAAACATCACTAACAATCAAAAAAATGAATATTAAGAAAAATACAAACAGCCTATTTGCGAACTTTTTATTTCTATCCTTATTTTCTATTCTTATTACTCCTTCGTATGGATGTACTGCTTTTATGTTAAAAACCAGTCAAGGCGTAGTGACGGGAAGAACTTTAGATTATAGTCAGCCGTCAGTCTACAATACCAAAATATATAAAATTGGAACGATTATACAGTCTTTGCATAAAGCTGTTCCACCGCAGTATCAATTCTCATGGGAAGTGAAGCATGAATTTATTACGGTAAATAATGTGCTCCCTGATCCTGAAAATTACCTTGTGGCCTTCGAGGGAATGAATAAGGCAGGCATATCAATAAGCGGAAATTTAGCTAGTGCTGATTATCCCAAGAATGATCCCGACAAACCAACTCTATCATCTGATGATATCGTTAGTTATATTCTTTCCCTTGCTTCAGATATGAATGATGTAAAAATGCTCTTCTCTTCAATTAATATTGAAAGTCATTGGAAATATCATTATATTCTTTTCGATAGTTCCGCGAACAGTCTCGTCGTAGAATTTATTAATGGTGAAGCCAAGTTTTATGAAAATGCAACTCAAATCCTCACAAATAATCCTAGTCTTGATTATCAATTGAGTAATTTGAACAATTTCGCTAATTTAAAGAACTATAACTTTGAATCAATATCCCCCATAAGTGGAAATGAATTTCATGGAGCCGGAATGTATGGGCTTCCAGGTGATTGGATGTCGCCAGGAAGATTTATCAGAGGGTATTTTATGATTGAAGAGGGACAGAACTACATATCAAATACGGAGGAAGCAATTAATCTAGCTTCCAAAATTATTAACTCCGTAAGCCTAATAAAGGGAATTGATTTAGGAAAATCAGAAATATCGGATCCTATTTACACTCAATTGCAGATTATTAAAGATATAAAAAATAACAAGATCTACCTAAAAAGATATGTTGATTTTGAGTGGACTGTTGTATCTTACTAAATAATTGATTTTAGACAGTACCTTTATATCTGTAGTTATACATGCCAACATGTTAATAGGAAGATTTATCGCTTGAAAATTAACGATAAATGCCACATTATCGATAGATGGCTTCGGTAGTAATCACTGACTAATGTGCCTCTCATATCATAATTCGTACAGTTCTAGAATACGGCGGTTCGTTAATGAAACCGCAAGTGTCTGTTGAGTATTCCATTAACCTCTTATAAGCTTCCTTTTCCAATCGATTGATAGTAATAGTTGTACCACGAATTGGGTATTGAGAATTAGTTGTAGATAGTGCCCATATTAGTGTGTTTGCTCAGACTCAAAAAGTTGTCAAAACATAAATGGGTCGATTTTTCTTAAAAAGCCCATAAAATTTTCATTCTCTGCACAGATTGTCAGTCTTTACAGAAAAACAATAGAGAAGCTGTTCGAAAAGGATGATTATGTAAGAAAAGATGGTATTGAACGGACAAAAAGAGAAATTGAACTTTTTGAAGAAAGGAAATCGAATCTTCAGAATGATTTGATGGATAGAGTTATTACATCTCTTGATTATAATGATATGAAAGAGAGGGTGGACAAAGAACTTGTTCTGGCTAAGGATAAATTGGCTGGATTGATGAATCAATCATCTTCATTCAAAACCTATATAGATAAGGAATTACCGATGTTGGAGAATCTTGTGGAATATTACAGGGAGTCAGATGGTGCGACTAAAAAGAAGATACTTGGTTGCATCTTTTCAGAAAAACTCATTTTGGAAAAAGGAAAACATGCAACACCAATTTTCACTGAACCGATTCAGTCTATCATCAATATTAGTAGGGCTTTGGGAGATTCGAAAAAAAGAAAGAGGTCAAAAATGACCTCTTGTCTCGTTTAGTACCCCCAACAAGACTCGAACTTGTATCTAGTGTTTAGGAAACACTTGTTCTATCCCTTGAACTATGGGGGCGATAGAGGCGGCAAATTTAAACTTTTTTGTAAAGCTTTTGATAGGGAGGCGGCACTTAATTTGCGAAAACTGAAGAATTTTTAAAATTTATTCGAGTAAACGAAAATAGATAATTAGTATGTTCGCTTAAAAAGCGAAATAAATTTATACTTTTGGTTAACTTGGTTAGCGGCTGCAGTTATACTTGGCCTTATTTCAAAAAAAACAAAATTAGGGTTCTGGGCAGGGTTTGTAATTAGTTTGTTTTTAACTCCAATCATTAGTTTACTGATACTGATAACTGCAAAACCAAAAACAGAAAAGGGAAATAAATAATTAATCTCCCTTTTCCTTTTAATTTAGAAAGAAAAACCCCCGTAATAATCTTCGGAGTCGTTTCGTCTCTTGCTGATGTTTTCTAAAACAGTCGTTTTTTCTTCGTTAGTATATCTCGACCAGTCACCTATTTCATCTAAACTTCTTTTGCATCCAAGGCAAATTCCATTCGAATCGGTGCGGCAAACATTTATGCATGGGTTTTGTACGTCTTTCATTGTAATATAGAATCGTTATAAATAAGATGCAAAGAAATGGAAAATATGAATACAAGTCAAAGAAGGATTTAAAATATTTTAGTACTCTACATATTTGTTTTTTATAAATACGCTTAAATTCAGGCTGTAAACATTATGTATGCATACTAATTTATAGGTAAATAGACTATTTAATTAGTCAATTTCATCTCTTAATAGAAATAGTGGAAATGGATAAAATCATAAATTACTGAAAGTTAGTGCTTGACGGAAACTATGTAAAATTGTTCTATTTAATTTGTAAATTTGAATAAAGAAGGCACTATTGTTTTTTGAATAACAAATAACATTTACTTTTGTGAATCAATAAACAACTGCTCTAGCTAAACAGTTTAAATTTAAGAAAAAAGACGAAATGAAAGCTAAATCGATTGAACATATTGGAATTGCGGTTAAAAATTTGAAAGAAAGTATAAAGTATTATGAGGATATTTTAGGTATAGAATGTTATGCTTTGGAAGAAGTCACTGATCAAAAAGTGAAAACAGCATTTTTCAAAATAGGAGAAGTTAAAATTGAATTGTTAGAATCTACCGATCCTGAAGGCCCGATTGGTAAATTCATCGAAGCAAAAGGTCCGGGCGTACATCATTTGGCTTTTGCTGTAGATGATGTTCAGCAAGCATTAGTTGATGTTCAAGAAAAAGGCATTCGACTTATTGATAAAGCACCCAGACAGGGTGCTGAAAATTTAAAAATAGGTTTTTTACATCCAAAATCAACCGGCGGCGTTTTAACGGAGCTCTGTGGTCACAAATAAATTCAATCTCGATTATATCTAATTTACTATGCAAATTCAATCAAAAATTAACAAGCTGATTGCATTGCGCGAAGAAGCAGCCCTTGGTGGTGGTGAAAAACGCATTGAAGCCCAGCACAAAAGAGGTAAATATACTGCCCGTGAACGTATTGACATGTTGCTTGACGAAGGCAGTTTCGAAGAGTTCGATATGTTTGTTACCCATCGAAATACAAATTTCGATATGGATAAAACTCATTTTCTAGGCGATGGTGTAATTACCGGTCATGGGACTATTGATGGAAGAGTCGTTTTTCTTTATTCCCAAGATTTTACTGTTTTTGGCGGCTCATTATCAGAGACATACGCCAAGAAAATTTGTAAGATAATGGATCAAGCCATGTTGGTTGGAGCTCCATTGATTGGAATTAACGATAGTGGTGGAGCTCGTATTCAGGAAGGCGTAAATAGTTTGGCAGGTTATGCTGAAATATTTCAACGTAATATTATGGCAAGTGGTGTAATTCCTCAAATATCGGCAATTTTTGGGCCCTGTGCCGGAGGCGCTGTTTATTCGCCGGCTCTAACCGATTTTGTGATTATGAGTGATCAAACAAGCAATATGTTTGTAACTGGTCCTAAAGTTGCAAAAGCGGTGACAGGTGAAGATATTTCTATCGAAGATTTGGGGGGAGCTAATGTTCACTCCTCTAAATCAGGGGTGTCCTATTTTAGAGCCGATGATGAAGAGGAAGGAATTTTAATTATTCGGAAATTAATTGAATATTTCCCTCAAAATAATTTGGAAGACCCCATTCAGACTGTTTGTGACGATCCCATCGATCGTATGGATGATGATTTAAATGAAATAATTCCTGAGAATCCAAATCAACCTTACGATATGAAGGATGTGATTTATACTTTGGTTGATAATCAGGAGTTTCTGGAATCTCAACGCCGATGGGCTAAGAACATTATTACCGGATTTGCAAAATTTAATGGAATGCCAACAGGTATTGTGGCTAATCAACCAAATTATCTTGCGGGAGTTTTAGATATTAATTCTTCGCGTAAAGCCGCTCGGTTTGTACGTTTTTGTGATGCATTTAATATCCCCATTCTTACTTTGGTTGATGTGCCGGGGTTTTTGCCGGGGAGTATTCAGGAGCATAATGGCATAATTTCCAACGGAGCCAAATTATTGTTTGCCTATGGCGAAGCCACAGTTCCTAAAGTAACAATAACCTTGCGTAAATCTTATGGTGGAGCCCATGATGTAATGAGCTGTAAACAGTTGCGGGGCGATTTTAATTATGCCTGGCCAACTGCTGAAATTGCAGTTATGGGAGCTAAAGGTGCTATCGAAGTACTGGAAGGTAAAAAATTAGCTTCTATGTCACCCGAAGAGGCTTTAAAGTTTGTGACTGAAAAAGAAGAGGAGTATACTGAATTATTTGCTAACCCTTATGAGGCTGCTCGTTATGGATATATTGATGATGTAATTGAACCTCGAAATACGCGTTTTAGAGTTATTCGGGCTTTTAGTACTCTTAGCACTAAAAAGCAAAATAATCCGCCTAAAAAACATGGGAATATTCCTTTATAAAATAGATTGATATGGATTTAACTATTCTTATAATTAACTGGAATTTTGCGATTAGTTTAAGCGTTATAGGTTATCTAATCGTATTGGGTGCGCTGACTTTTCTATTCTTTATTTATAAAGTAATTCCGATTGTATTACAATTTTTTACTAAACAGTATATAAGGAAAAAAAATCTAACCAATAATGAGAAATGTGTAGAAGTGGAGGTTACGGGCGAAGTAAGTGCAGCCATTTCTATGGCTCTTTACTTTTATTTAAACGAAAAGCATGATGAAGAAAGCGGAGTGGTGACAATCAAAGCAGTATCGAAAAAATACTCTCCTTGGAGCTCAAAAATTTATGGAATGCGACAACCTTTAAGTAAATAATATTTTAAAAATGAAAAAATTTAAATTTAACATTCACGGCAACAATTATAATGTTGAAATTAATGATGTGGAGCGAAATACAGCGAACGTTGAAGTTAATGGAACTTGTTATATTGTTGAGTTAGAACATGAAGTTAAAAAAATAAAAACGCCTACACTTACGCGCTCTGCAGTTAAGTCTCAGAAGGATATGCCTAAAATGGCTTCTGCAACCTTTAAGATTAATTGTCCTCTTCCCGGTACAATTGTTTCTGTTTTGGTTAGCGAAGGTGCTGAAGTCGATGTGGGAGATGCATTGGTTATCTATGAAGCCATGAAAATGGAAAATAAAGTGTTGGCCGAGAAAAAGGGGATCGTTAGGAATATTCAGGTTAAAGCAGGCGACAGCATTTTGCAAGAACAACTTTTACTAGAAATTTATTAGTATGCATTTAAAACGATTTTTAACAGTAATTGGGGCTATTTTAATAATAGGTCTTGTTTCAAGTTTTTTCTCATTTGGAAGTGAAGGGGGAGAAACTCTTGAAAAAAGTAATCAAACAGAAATGCAAAAAACGCTGCCTGCTGAGTCTAACGCTATTTTCGAAGAAGCAAGTAAGGGATTGTCTAAATTTTATAGTTATTCAGGGTTTGAACATGCAACAGTTGGTCACTTTGTAATGATTTTGGTTGGACTTGGATTTATTTTTCTTGCCATTCGTTACGATTACGAACCCTTATTATTGATTCCTATGGGATTTGGCATTCTTATTGGAAATATCCCTTTTGCCGAAGGCGCAGGATTAAAATTGGGGATTTATGAAGAAGGAAGTGTCCTGAATTATTTATACTTCGGTGTAAAATATGGTGTTTATCCCCCCTTGATTTTCTTGGGAATTGGGGCAATGACCGATTTTTCTTCTCTTATATCAAATCCTAAGCTTATGCTTTTAGGAGCAGCTGCTCAAATAGGAATATTTCTAACGTTTATTGGAGCCCTTGTCTTAGGATTTTCTCCCCCAGAAGCAGGAGCTATCGGAATTATTGGTGGTGCCGATGGTCCAACGGCTATATTTCTTTCTTCAAAATTGGCCAATGGTATTAATATGTATGAAGGAAAACAAGTGCAAAATCTTATTGGTCCTATTGCCATTGCTGCTTATTCTTACATGGCATTAGTTCCTGTAATTCAGCCTCCTGTTATGCGTTTGTTAACTAGTAAAAGAGAGCGTGTTATCCGGATGAAACCACCTCGTATGGTTCCTAAGATTGAGAAAATAATGTTTCCTATTATTGGCTTCTTACTTACTGGGTTTATTTCACCTAGTTCAATTCCTCTTTTGGGGATGTTATTTTTTGGTAATTTATTAAAAGAGAGTGGATTTACAAAACGATTAGCTAATACAGCTAGTAATTCAATGGTAGATATTGTTACGATTTTATTAGGGGTTACCGTTGGAGCTAGTACTCAAGCCACTGTTTTTCTAAAAGATACTTCATTAATGATTTTTGGTCTTGGTGCATTATCATTTGTTATTGCAACAGCAGGAGGGATATTATTTGCTAAGGTGATGAATCTTTTTCTGGCTGAGGGTAATAAGATTAATCCTTTAGTTGGAGCGGCAGGGGTTTCAGCAGTTCCAGATAGCGCGCGTGTTGTTCAAAATGAAGGTTTAAAATATGATCCATCAAATCATTTATTGATGCATGCCATGGCGCCTAATGTTAGTGGTGTAATTGGAAGCGCTGTAGCGGCTGGGATTTTGCTTAGTTTCTTATCCTAAAAGAGATGCTATGCTCAACGCTACGAGGGTTCAAAACCCTCGTAGCGTTTATTGCATTTTAAGGTTTTAATTTGTCATTGTTTCTTCTAAGCCGTTTTCTGTCATCAACCAGTATTTTCCCGACATCTTTCTTTTGCTTTGATACCAATAATGCCATTGGAAATAATTCCTTGTTTTTTTATCGATAAAAAGTGTTTTCCCTTCAGGAACTTTTATCTCAAAAGTTACTTCTTGACAACGCCATTTCTCATTTAGTACTAAAGTGTAATAAGGATCAATTTCTAAAGAGTTGCCTTTAATCACATAGTGTGTTTTAATACGTTCTATTCTTTCCTTTGCCTCGGTAGTGTTTTCTCCTTTTGCACTTTTTCGTATGAGCAATTCAAAGTTTTCGCCATCAGCTCTGCTGAATGTAAGACCTGAATTACCATAAAAGGAATCTTTGCTGCTAAACATTATTTCTTCATCCTCCAAATATATGGAGTTTGAAGATTCTTGTTTCAGATCTTTATAAAACTGTTGATTTAAAACGGCGAGGTTTAAGGTGTCGCTTTGAATGGAATCTAAGGTATTTATTACAATTTGTTTGCTTTCTGTTTTAAACTGCTCCATTGTTTTTACAGAAAGTGTAAAGGCTACCATTGTGGCTAAAAACCATAGCACTATTGCGCTTATGTCAAATATCTTTTGGCGGCCAAAGTTGAAAATTAATCGAATGCCATTAAATATTAAACCTACTACAGGAATAAACAGAACCAAAAATATGGCAACATTTAAGATTAGTTCATAAGGAGTAGTTATGATATAATTATTTAGGAAGGAGGGTAAGGATAATGAACCAATACTAAATTCTTCAAAGTGAATTGTTGGTATTAATCCTAAGTAAGTAACTGCTAATGTTAGGATTAGGGCTGTGCCAACAACTAAAAAAATAATTCCAATTAGGAGGGTAAGTACACGAATAAAAACTCTAAATATATTATATAGAATTTGGCCAAACTGATTTATACCATTGGCCGAATCTATCTTTTTTTTTTTCAATAAGTCGCCAGCTTCATTTGAAAAATCTTGGAATCTGACTTTTAGTGATTCTAATTCTTCTCCTACCTTTTTCTCAATGCTTTTAATATCCACTTTTTCGCCTTCCATTTCTATTTTTTCAGCAGTTGTTGTGGCCATAGGAGTAAGTATCCAAAGCGTTAAATAAACAATTATTCCAACACCACCAGCTAATATGGATAAAATAAAGATTAAACGGATAATAACGAAGTCTATATTGAAATAAGTACCTAAACCAGAGGCTACTCCGCCAAAAATCTGATTGTCCGGATCACGAAAAATACGTTTCTTAGCAAATGATTTTTTGCTCTTTTTAGTCGAATCGGTTTCGCTTTCATCATCTATTTCGAAAGGTTGACCCAATGTTTCAATGATAAAGTCAACATCATTTATAGTAACGATGTGCTGTAAATCTAGTATACGACTTTTCAGAATTTCTGCCAGGCGAGCTTCAATATCATTAACTATATCGTCGCCACCTTCGGTGTTTTTAAAATGCTTTTTGAGTGTTTTTAAATAGTCGTTTAATTTTTCGAACGCGTCTTCATCTATATTAAAAAGCACTCCGTTTATATTTATTGAAAATGTCTTCTTCATTTTTTTGACGATTTATTTATATTAATGAATGATGTGATTAACGGCAGTGGTTAAATTTGTCCAGCTTTGTTTTAAGCGATCAAGTGTTTCTTTGCCCTCAGTTGTTAATTGATAATATTTTCGTGGAGGACCCGAAGCGGATTCTTCCCATCTGTAGCTCAGCATGCCTTCGTTTTTCAAACGGGTTAGCATAGGGTAGAGTGTTCCTTCTACAACTATTAAATCAGATTCTTTTAAGGTATCAATGATATCTGAAGCATAAGCATCTTTCTCTGAAATTATGGCCAAAGTACATAGTTCTAAAACGCCTTTTCGCATTTGAGTTCCAATACTATTGGATACGGTTTTTTCTTTGCTCATTGTTTATTATTAAAATGATTCTGCAAATATAATATAAAAATATAGTACTATGTAATGCAAAGTAGTAAAAAATATAATAATTTTGATATAAAAATACTAATATTTCATAATATATTATATATCAGCATAATATATAAAAAAATAAAATAATTTCAAAAGGATTGTAAAAAGAAAGGCTTCAAATAAAATTAATTATTAATAGAAATCAACCTCACAATTGGGATTTTTTTTCTTAAAGGCCTTTACTTTTTTTTGAGAAACGTTCGAATTATAAATTTTTAATAAAACCAAATCGGGGAGATCTTCTAAAGGTTTAATGTTGCTAATTTTAGTATTATAAGCAATAAGAACCTTTAAATGAATTACATTGTAAAGTTCTTTTAGTTTTTTGATCCCCGTACTCGAAATGTCCAATAATTTTATTTGTGGTAAGGTCACTAGCCATTCTAAATCGGATATGAGCGTATTGTTTAAATAAAGTACTTCTAGATTTGTAAGGTTCTGCAAGGAGTCCAAATTTGTAATTGGATTTCTGGACAAGTTAATTTCCTTTAAATAAGTTAGACTGTTTAGAGGAGAAACATCTGAAATCTTGGTATCATTTACCTTTAGGGTTCTAAGGTGTTTTATTTTATTGAGCGGTTTCAAATCGCTAATCGATCTGTTTTCATTTATCTCGAGCGAATGAATTTTAATAAGTTTGTGTAAGTCTTCTGTTTGAGGTTCCTGTGTCCATTGCATACGATCCTCAAAGATCTTTTTCCACGATGGAACCAAATCATTCCACCAATTGTAAAGTATGTCTGTTTGAAAAACCAAATCTATATCATTATTATACTCAATGAAATCTTCAAATTGTTGTTGGTCAACCTTTATATTGTCAGCATATAAATAGCGCAGATTTTGCAAATCATCAAGAGGTGATAAATCATCGACCAATGTATTTTCAATAATCAGGTTTTTAAGATTTACCATTCCACGTAAAGGATTTAAATCTTTAACAGGACAATTTGCAATGGACAATTCCTCTATCAAGTTTAAGCCTTCAATTGAATTTAACTGATGTATTTTGGTGTTTGAAATGTTTAGACTACGCATTTCTCTTGCTTCAGAAATCCCATCTAAATTAGTGATGGAAGTTTCATCGGCATATAATTTTTGCAGATTTTTTAATTTATTTAAGGAAATTAAGCTTTTAATTAAAGGCCGACCAGCCACATTAATTTCTTTGAGTGTCGTTATTTCATGCAATTGCTCTTTAGAAGGAGTGTAGGTATCGAGTTCTACCAATTCCGCAAAAACATTTTTCCACGCTTGAGGTAATTCGTTCCACCACAATTGAAGCTGCTTGCTTTCATAGACAACTAGAATGTGTGGGTGAACTTTCATGAAATCGATTGCTTTTTGTTTGCCAAGCAGGCTGTTATCACAATAAATCTTGGTAAGTTTAGGTAATGATTCCAAGCCCGATAAACTTGTAATTTCTGTGTTTTCACAAGATATAGTTTCTAAATTGGGTAAAGTAGCAAGAGCTGATAAATCGTTAATTCTCGTATTGTTGCAACTCAAAGATTTTAATTTAACTAAATGACTTAAAGCCCCAATTGAATCCAATTGTTCGTTATCGTCAATATAAAGGTATTTCAATGATGTCAAAGCTTCTAAAGGAGCTAAGTCGGTTGTAAATGTATTGCGCATTTTTAAATCAATCAATTTCATCGCTTTTAGAGCATCCAAATTATCAATTCTTGTATTTGATATATCCAGAAACAATAAATTTTCAAGATTTTCCAGTGGTTTTATATTGTAAATAGAGGTGTTGGAGATATCTAATGTGTTCAGACTGGCAGAATAATTTAAGGCTTCAATAGAATTAATTGCTGTATGGGAACAATCCAAATTAAGCAATCGTGTTAGACTTCTAACGGGTGCGATACTCTCAATATTTGTATGAGAAACGTTTAGAGTACGTAAATTGCTCAAACGGCTAAGGGGTTCTATATCAGTAATATTCAGATTCCCTGCAATATTTAGATCCTTTATTTCCAGAATTTCATTCAGTGCTTTAAATACAGATTCTTTTTGTGCGAAGGCGCTACTATCATTTAACCAGATAGTATCATACTGAAATGTAGAATAATAACCGATAGAATCGTTTCCTAAATGTAAAAAGTCCATAGGATAATTTTCAAAATCAGTCAATTTTGTTTTTTGTGGTTTTAGGATAAAAAACTCCTCATTTAATAGCAGTATGGATGAGAAAGCTAGAGAATCAGAAACAACAGCACGTGTTCCCAAAACTATTTTCCAGCTGTCTGGCAATAAATTCCACCATCGAATATTTTCTTCATTTTCATTTAGTTTCGTGGTGTATATGCTTGCTATTTTCATTTCTCTTTTATCACCGTTGAGTTCAATTTCGATAAAACGTTGTTGATCGTTTGATAAGGTATCGCCATTCAGATCAATCGCTTTTAAGGTTCTTAAAATATTGCATAAAAGAAAGGGGTTTCCTTGTTCATCTATTTGTAAATCAATGGAAAGTACATTAAAAGTGAAATGAGCATATTTAAAGAAAAAGTCGACATCTTTTAAATAAGCTTGAACATCTTTGTTGGTAACGGTTTCACGACTATCATCTAAATCGTCTTCCACTTGTACCTTTACATCGCGAAATATCTTGAGAAAGGATTCGCTAATGATAATATCTTTTTCCTTTGGCGAAAGTTCATTATCTCCAATGGCATTTAAGGTAAACTCAAGATAGGAAATCAAATCCTGACCTTCTGTTTTAAAGTTGGCTACTTCCCCTCTGTTAAGCTCTTGAGCAAAAGCATTCCATGTAAAAAACACGCTTAATAAAACGATTAACCTTTTCATTTTAATTATGATATATATATTTTAAAAGTATCGATTTTTCTTCTTCGCTAATTTTTGTTAGTTTAGAAATAAGCCATCCACTGTTGTAATCTGCACGAACAAATTGCTCCACTTCAAAATACCAACCCGGGATTTGAAAAAAATGAAATTTTAAATCTTCAACATATTTAAATTCAAAATAGCCTTGTTTAAATTCATATAAAAATAACGTTAGAAAATCGGATTGAAAACTTTTAATGGTATAGTTGTCAATATACTTTTGATCGTTAAACACCTTAATCAAATTCATAAAATCAATTTCATGACTCATGGGGTGTAAGAATTTGCTGCTATCCGATTTTTGTTCAAGAAAAATTTCGGCGTAAGGCTCAAAATATACATTAGTAATTACCCATTTATAGCCCATATTTTCCTGTTCTAACTCAAGGAAGAAAGTAACAAACGTATCTTCGCTTTTATAACTAAATCGAGTTTTAACTTCGGCAAACCAGCCACCGGTATGGAAGTTTAGATATTGATTACTATCTGCGTTTAACACCTCGCTAATAAACAAATTGCGTATGCTTTCTGTAAGTGCGCTGTTGCGTGAATCAAAAAGCATTTCTAAATATTTTTTGCGTGAAACGGGATTATGGTATTCCTTATCCCGTTTATAATAGCGCACACCATCAGGTCCTTCTTCATTATTAAAGCGTCGGAAGAATTGATTTACCTGTTTGGTTTCGGCATAAAACAAACTTTCATCGCCCAAAACGTCGTCGACAACCTGAGATTTTAAGCTGTTAAAACTACCTATTAGTAAAAGAAATAAAAACAATCCTACTCTCATTTTGTGGGCATTAGCTATGCGTTTATTCAAGGCGAAAAACGTATATAATTGCAAATGATAATTAGTTTTTGCTTGTTTCTGCAACACGTATGTCTCCTAACATAACATCCCAAAATCCAATTGTTCTACCACCAATGATAGTTTCTTTGCGTTTCACATAAATAGTGATGTCTTTTTTAGTAGTGTCAACGTATTTTAAATCATCTCCCTGCATACCTTCAAAACGTTGATAAATAGTAATTACACCTACGTAAGTGCCGTCAGGTTGACGTTCTAAATCACTGATATATTGAATATTATACCATTTTATATTTACTTTATCGTAATTCAAAGCCATCAATCGGTTTAAATATTTCCTAACGGGATAATATTTAACTTCTTTTCTGTAAAGTGAAGAAACGCCGATTTGACTATTGTTGGCAAAAAGTTCTAAAGTACGCTCAATTACACGATTGGCTTCAGAGAAACTAGTTTCTTTATTTCCAATAATGCTGATATATTTACTCAAATCTTTCACTTTTTCAAGTGCCAAGGAATCGATGGCTTGTTTTCGCTCAGGACTTATTTCTTCTTGTGCAAAAGCTGAAAAGCTGAATAATCCAATGATTGTTAGTATGATAAATTTTAGTTTCATGATGTGTGCCTTAGTTCTTTATTAATTCGATTTCAATAATTTTGTGATTTACATCAAACTTAATGCTTTCTATTTGGCGTTTGTACATTTTAACATCTTTCAGATAATTTAGATAATGTAAAATAGTTGTGGGTTTGTCATAGTCTTTTTTATTATCTCCATAAATATCAATGATCAATAAAACAGGGACTTCTGGTGAAGCATAATAAGTTAGAGTTTGCTGAATTCTTAAATTTGCCTCCATTGCATTTGCGGCTTGGGCAATACTTATGAAATGAGCGTTGATATTATCAATTTCAGCTTGCCTCTTAAGTTTCAGATTGACAGTTTCTTGCCGAATTTTTTCTTCTTGCCGTTTTTTTTCAATGATTTGAGATTCTGCTAACTGTTTAGTGTCAACTTGATCAATCAATTGTTCTACTTGAGGATCGCGCAATTGTAATTTCTTGATACGATTGAGCTCGGCGACTTTCTCTTCGTATGTTTTTGGATTGTCATCACGCAGTAAATCTACCAAACTGGCTTTAGCTTGCGCAATTTTATTTGCTAATTCGATGGTGGCTTTTTCTGTTGCAATTTTTTTCTTGCTTTTGCAGGAACTTCCTCCCAATGCAACTGTAAAAACAAGAACTAAAGCAATAAGTTGACTCCAACGAGTTCTTTTTAATTGAATTCCAAGTTTTTTCATTTTTTTTATTTGTTTCTCCGATTAATAAGATGCTTTTCTCTGATTCTCTTTTAACAAAGAACCGATTTTTAAATTATCTTGTAAAGATAATTTTTTTTCTAGTTCAAAAAAGTCTCAAGTACTTAATTTGCTTTATCCTTTGAAAGTTCAAAAGTAAATAATTTCCTTTTATTTTCTAAATAAAACTGTAGGAATTAATAAATTTTAACAGGCTGAAAAGCTTTGTTGGCAATTGTTTTGATATTTATTTAGGAAGCTGTTTTTGATAAAGAATAAATTATATAAAACGCTTGTCTATTTGAAAATCTTATCTATTTTTGCACGGCTTAAGCGAAAAAGTTCATAGATTATTGCCGATGTAGCTCAGTTGGTCAGAGCAGCTGATTTGTAATCAGCTGGTCGGGGGTTCGAATCCCTCCATCGGCTCTTATTTTTTTGGGGAGATTCCAGAGCGGCCAAATGGGGCAGACTGTAAATCTGTTGACTTCGTCTTCGGAGGTTCGAATCCTCCTCTCCCCACAAAAAAGTTTAATATTCAGCGGGAGTAGCTCATTTGGTAGAGCGAAAGCCTTCCAAGCTTTAGGTGGCGAGTTCGAGCCTCGTCTCCCGCTCAACGGAGCCTTCAGAGAAATCTGAGGGCTTTTTTGTGTTATGTCATCTCGAAAAGCTCGTTCTTAAAAGCTCGATGTAACAATTCTGTCGAAAGGCTAGATGTGATGTGCATCTCGACAAGTTCGATGAGACCAAATTGGTTATTAGTTCGAGCTAATCGTTGTCAGTTCGAGCTTGTCGAGAACGCTCCTGATGTAAACGTGAAAGCTCTACTAACTTATCCCAATCTCCATCAATCAAAGCTTGCTTTTTTTTGTGAGACCAGTTTTTAATTTGCTTTTCCCAGCTAATTGCCTACAAAACATCGTGGTAGGTTTCGTAAAACATTAATTTTACTGGTCTTCTGGAATGCGTGTACGAATCTTTATTTCTTCCTGATGCTCAGCAAGTCTTCTATCAATATTATTTGTAATCCCTGTATAGAATGTATTATCCGAACAGCTTAAAATGTATACATAATAGGACCTCATTTTATAAAAATAGAGATAATTTTAATGTTCTCGACAGGGTGTTCTCGACAAAAGCTCGAACTGACAGGCAACTCGATAAGTTTGATGTGACAGTCCGGAATCCAATTTTAATTTTTGGATCTTTACGAAACAAATGCCAGCTCATTTAAATTATAGATGTTGTTAAAGTGTAAATTGGTGCTGTAATGACAGATCTTTCACTACGTTCAAGATGACGGTCAGGAAGTTTTGCTAAAATCTCAACTCGTATAGCTCATTAATGAGCATAAAAAAACCGATAAGAAAATTTCCTATCGGTTTTTGTTTTAGTCGTGTTTTTTATAAAAGTGGTTCTAGTTTTCCAACAAGAACTTGTTTTGGAACAGCACCCACTTGTTTGTCTACAACTTCACCATTTTTAAAAAATAAAATTGTAG